>JAGPBS010000009.1:14651-49335 GCA_018063245.1 Alphaproteobacteria bacterium
TCTATATCATCAAGCCCCAGGGCTTCTCGGAGGCCCTGGGACTTGATGTCCGCCTGTAACAAGAGTGCGCGCACCTCATCTGGTAGGTTTAAATGAAGGGGCAGGCCCGCAAGTCCACCCCAAATCCGTCTTGCTGAACTCGTTTCAGCATCTCTCTGCCATTTTGACACTCAGATAATGTAACTTATTGAAAACAAAGTCTATATTTGTTTACAATACAAACAAAGTGTCATGTTTTTTTACAGACCCTCCTCCAATTTGAAGCTAAAAGTTATTAACTCATTGATTTTATTAGATAATGTACGTGGCACGCTTCTTGCAGTAAGAAAAGGAAGGAGGCATTGGGAGAATAGGCCTTTCCAACCTCACACCATCATAGAGAGATTTAACTCTTGATAAGATATGAAGGAGACTTTAAATGATGACATATACATCTAAAATTTTGATTCTTTTTGCTCTGATATTCATGGTTGGGGGATTGACGCAAAGGGCAGAGGCAGCCCTCTCTATTCATTACACCAGTGGTAATGGCTTTGCCTGGGCCAACCCTTTTCATAATGATTTATTGAATAAGACTTATAGTGACCAATTGGCGGCGATGGCCCCCGATTATACTTTCGCGACATTAGACCAGGTCAAAGCCGCGGCGGTTTCCGATGGATACGGAGGAGACCTAGCCGGAGTGACCAGTTGGTTGGCAGTTAAATTTTTTGCAGGCGTCAATCCGAGTGATAGCGGTGTGCCATGCGGAGCCCCTGATGGTTGTGACATAAGATTGGGCGACAGAGTTGGCACATTTTATGGGTACGCGCTCTACGCGGACTTCGGGATATATGATTATGATGTGGCGAGCGATATTTATGTTGGCAATAGTTATTATAGCATAGGCGCCCTTGTATTCAAACAGGCCCCCGAACCGACCCTCACGCTCCTTTTAGGAGGCAGTCTCATGGGGCTGGGCTATGTGGCTTATCAGCGCAGGAAGGCTTTGGCTTAAGGAGAAAGTCATATCTATATCATCAAGCCCCAGGGCTTCTCGGAGGCCCTGGGACTTGATGTCCGCCTGTAACAAGAGTGCGCGCACCTCATCTGGTAGGTTTAAATGAAGGGGCAGGCCCGCAAGTCCACCCCAAATCCAGCCTTTCCATCGCTTGAGATAGGACTCAAGAGAAAAAGGCTTTTTCGACCTTTGATGCTTTAAGGTCTGACCTTTCCTCTGTTGCTCTAAAAGCTGAGCCAATTTCTCTTGGAATGATTTGAAGTGTCGATTCGATGGGCTAAGCTTTCCTTTGTAAAAGGCATAGCCCAAAAAATCAAATCCGCGTGCAATCCGGCCAATAGTGGTCTTATCCGGATGGCATATCATGTTTAAATCAGTAAAAATTGTCTTTAATTCTTTGATGGCTTTCTTTAATCTCCATCTTGTTTTGGTCATGATGAGAATATCATCCATATAGCGAATATAAAAAAGATTCTGCTTTTCAAAATGCTGATCAAGCTCATAAAGATAAAAGCTCGCAATTAAAGGAGAAAGAGGACAGCCCGCAGAGATCCCCCGCTCAATATCTTGGTATGTCCCGCCCCATTCAACAACCCGCTTTAAGTAAAACCATAAAAGGCGCTGGAGTCTTTTATCTTTGACATAGGCGCATAACTTCTCATAGAGAATCACATGATCAATTGATTCGTAATAAGAATGAACATCAGTGCGAAAGACAAATTGATAAGGGGCTTGATGAGTAAAGACCTCTTCAACGGTTTGCTTCAGACCCCCATGGTTCTTAAGATGCGTGCAGCGAGAGGAGCTTGGTAAAACCTCCGCCAAGGCGCAAGACAGGGCTTTCAGAACAACGGCATCTCTGGCTGACCAGAGCAACACAAACTGCCCATCTTTTTTCTCAATCTTTTGCTGCGGCGCAAAGCTAAACTCATCCTGAGTGAGTTCTTTGATCAGCTTTGTCTTTTCTGTTGCCCAGTATCGCTTCAGATCAAATATATCCCCATGGTCCGGAAAACGATCCCTTGTTTTGAAAAGATGCTCAAAGGATGGCTCGATGTGCTGAAGAAGCTGTTTCAAATGGTTTTTAAGGGTTGTTTTTGTTTTGCATTGTCAAGAAGGAAGAGACAAACTCCCTCCTCAAAAGCGGACATTTCTATCTTGCTCAAACAGGACATTATCATTTTGCTGCTACAATAAGAACTATTCCCTTGCCTCTATCTTGAATCCTTTTTAGGATGAAAGAAAACAGGATGATAAAGTGGAAAGTTTAATTTTTGAAGCTCTCAAATATCCAATCGTTATTCTTTTACTCACCGGGCTTCTCGGCGGTATTGTTGCAGGCATGCTTGGTGTTGGCGGCGGCATCATTATTGTGCCTGTTCTCTACTTCCTTTTAAAATCTCAAGGATATGAGCCTAATGTCATCATGCATCTTGCTGTTGCAACATCTTTATCTGTGATGATTGTCACATCTATTTTTTCGACGCATGCGCACTACAATAAGGGCGCGATCAAAATGAAAATCTTCAAACGCTGGGCTCCTTATTTGGCTTTTGGTGTTTTGGCTGGCTCTCTTTCCTCTCGCTATTATTCTGGCTCTGCTCTTGTCATCCTTTTTGCAATTTTTGCTCTTCTCTCGGCTGTCCGGATGGGATTTTTCCCCTCACAACCCTATCTCAAAAAGAAACACAGACCTATACGCCGATTCAAAGGACCCGTGCGATACCTCGTCATTTTTTCTGTTGGCTTCTTTTCATCACTCATGGGGATCGGCGGCGGCACCTTTACAATCCCACTTCTGGTCCTCATGGGATCATCCATGCATCAAGCGATTGGAACCTCTGCGAGCTTTGGATTGTTTATTTCATTCTTTGGCACCTTTGGTTTTGCTTATAGTGGATTTCCTGAATATGGATTTAATTGGCCTCAACTTGGCTATATACAACTAGACAAAGCCTTATGGCTTTCAGTCACATCAATGATTGGAGCCAAAATCGGAGCTTACCTCACTCACAAAACAGACCATCTTCTATTACAACGTCTTTTTGCTTTCTTTTTAGGGCTCACTGCCCTTAGAATGGCTTGGGACTTTATAAAGGTTTGGATTTAAATGACCGCACTGCTAAATCTCTGGGAAAAAGATACTTACATTCACACGCCTGAGGAAGTGATAACCGCACTTACAGAAATCAATAGGCTTTTCATCAATAATAACATCGATGAAGCATTTGTGCTATGTGCAAAAGCTCTAGAATCCTACCCACGCAACAGAGATGTCCTCATCCGCATGGCATCTCTCTATGATGCAAAGCGCGACTATCGAAACTCAATCATCATCCATTTAAGAATGATACGCCTTTTCCCGAATGGAACCAACCTCTCTGTCCATTTGGGCATCATTATGAAAAAACATGGTTGGTATCGTTTTGGCATCAATCGTTCTTTACATTGGATGAAAAGCGTCAACCAAAACCTAACTGATCTCCATCACTATCCAACCTTCTGGATGGGTGAAGCACTCACCCACAAATCAATCCGCATCCATGCAGATCGTGGATACGGAGATCTGATCCACTTTTTTCCGGTCATCTTTGATTTGCTCGAGCGTGAAAAAGCTATCGTCCATCTCCATGCTCGCAAACCCATTCGCACCTTATTTGAAGGATCATACCAACATCCTAATCTCTTTTATTATGAAGACTCATCTGAATTGCCTCATACAGATTATTTCTCTACCTATATCTCAGCCTTCTATGCCTTCTTCCTAAAGAAAAATCAAAAATGGGCTGAGATCGATTGGCACATCGACTATCTTCATCCTTCTCAGACGCACCTCACCAAATGGAGTCACCTTCTTACCAAAACAAATAAATATAAAATTGGACTCTGCTGGGCAGGATCTGCTGAGCATGAACAAGATGATATTCGCAGCTTCCCTTTAGATGAACTCATCCCTCATCTCGACTCTTTTCAATCTCACTGTGATTTTTATGCATTGGGACTCCGGCAAGATGACAAATGGGAAAGAAAAAACCCACAAGGCACCATTCAAGTTCATGATCTACGAAAAAACATCATTGATTTTCAGGATAGTGCTGCTTTTATCAAACAATTAGATTGCATTATTTCTGTTTGCACGGCTGAAGCTCATCTTGCAGGAGCCTTAGGGGTAAAAACAATCTTGTGTCTTTCTTATGACCATTGCTGGCGCTGGCCTAAAACAGAGGAAAAAAGCCACTTTTATCCATCCATTGAGATCATCAGGCAAGAACAATACGGTAATTGGAAGAGTGTCTTTACTAAAATTAAGAGTAAATTAACATTACTTCGTTAAATAGTAAGATAACTACAAAAATCACTTGTCGATCACGTAGAAACAAGTAATGATTAAACATAAGATACGTAAAACAGGATATAGGCCATGAAAAAGACCCATCTTAAAACTTTTACACTTATAACAGCTCTCTCTTGCGCACCAATCTCTGCAGCTCTTGCGGATGAATATCAAGCCACTGCACACAAAGCCTCAGAGTCTCCGAATAGCTCATCATTCAGACAGAGTGATCTTCATCTCTATATTAGCGGTTATGTAAAATTTTTAGCTGGTTTTTATGATTCAAAATATCAAAACGAAAACCACCGTGAGTTTTTAACGGCCTCCGAAATTCATTTTGATGCTGTTCGTGAAGCTGCAAATGGCGTTGAGTATAGTGCTTTTATTCAACTCAGAACATCGACTGATGATAGATTGAATGCAGATAAAGTACATATGTCTGTCAAGACAAGATGTGGTTTAGTTGATATGGGTGATAATGATGGCGCTTCTGATTTGCTTGCTTACTATGCACCTAATCTTGGTTTTGGTCAAGCTGTTGATGGATTCGGACAAAGCGTTGATGCTGACTTTACAAGCTTTGTTGATGGAGCAAGTGCTGCTCAAATTGGTCCAAAAGCGCTTGATACTGAAGCTGCTACAAAAATCACGTACCTCAGCCCTAGATTATATGGACTGCGTGTTGGTATTTCCTATGTTCCTGAATTTGACAAAGGGGAAAATATTGTCAGAACCAAAAGAGATGACCTCAGTGCCACATCTCCAGGTCCATCACAAAACCCACAGGCATTGAATCGTAATTTGATAGATTATGTACAACCAAATCAAGATGGCAACAGAGACCCAAATAACGACAACTTTACACGCGGCAATTCAGAAGCCTTCTTCACACGTTCATTTAGAGACATTATTGAAGTTGGCGCTAACTACAATAAAGAATTCAACGACGTCATGTATCGAATCTCCGCTGGTTATGTACACGGGGAAAACAAAAAACCAACAACAGCTGCTGACCGCAGAAAAGACATCAACGCTTGGAGTGTTGGTGCAGAAATTGATTTCAACAGAAACTTCCGCATTGGGGGATCATATGTTGACAATCAGCATTCTGGTCAATTAAAAAGACTCCACAGTCAAGATCGTAAAGCCTTCAACTTTGGTGCTGTTTATGAATCTGGCCCATGGGGTGTTTCTGGTAACTTTATTACTGAAGATCTAGGCGGTTCTAACACACATGGATCTGGTAAATATAACGCTTTCGGTTTGGGCGCAACTTACCAACTTGCACCTGGCATCATGGTTGGATCTGACTTGGTCTTCTATGAAAGAAAATTTGGTCGTGATCCTGCAAATCCATCAAGAAGCATTGCACCGAGCGGACTACCCGCTAACAAGCATAAAGACAAAGGTTATGTATGGCTTGTTGGTACTGAACTCGACTTCTAAGATAAATATAAGAGCTCAATCAAGTAACAATTTTATTGTAGAAATGGCCCCCTCAAAGGGCCTTTTCTATTTTAATTTGTAAAAATGCCAAAACACCTTAATAAATTCTTAAAATATCACTTGATTATTTTAATTTATGTGATATTATAACTAAACAAAATTATATTTATTATTTTAATAAATAAATTCGAGAAATCTTAATTTTACAATCGTGTATAGCACATCGGATGATTTCATATGAAAAAACAAGCAATTATGCTCTTTCACGGCCTTTGGAGCACACCGACTGAATTTGGTTTTATGGTTAAACTCTTAAAAGCAAAAGGCTTTGATGTATTAACACCTCAAGCACGCACTTATGGGCAATGCGATGATGGCCCCCTTACAACGACGTACCATGATTGGATCAATGAAGTAAGGGATCTCTATCTAAACGCCAAAAAAGAATATGAGACTGTCTATGTCAGTGGCCTTTGTATCGGTTCATCTCTCGCTTTAGCGCTTGCGGCGCTTCCTGATTTTGACTCAGAGAATGACATGATCTTCAGCCTTTCAGCCACAATGCATTTCGATGGCTGGGACATTCCTTTTGCTGGAGAATATTTGTTTAAAGGCTTCTACTTTTTCCATCGTTATTTTAATTTAATGCCAAACTGGCGCTATGTTGAAGATGCGCCTTATGGTATCAAAGATCCTAAAATGCAGAGATTGATCCGCATGAGTTTTCGCAATATGACAAAATCTGAGGAAGACTCTTACGCAACACCAGCTCGATATGTGCATCAGGCCTTAAAGCTTGGCAAATATCTTAAAAAGAATCTGCAAAAAATAACTGCACCTCTCTTGATTTGTCATGCAAAAGAAGACGAGACAGCGAGTCCACGCAATGCTTGCATCATTGAAAACCTTGTCTCATCAGCCATCTCACGAAAGGTTCTGCTCAAAAATAGCTATCATATGATCACCCTTGATAGCGAAAGAGAGAGACTTGCTCATGAGATTAGTCACTTTATTGCTTTTGTGAATGAAATGCGCTCATCAAGAGATGTAAAACAAAAGCAAGAAGCCAACCGCAATCAATTAGCAGCATAGCTAAAATCCCCATACCTAAAGCCTAATGAAAGAGCTACTATCTAACGAACACGCAAGAGTAGACCATAAAAAACCCCGGTCTCTGCCGGGGTTTTTTACGGTTTCCAGTCCTAACTTTTAGAAATCAACACGTGTTCCAAAGATCCACACATCGTTTGTGTCTTTTGTTTTTCCTGCTGTAAGAGCGCTTGGCACGTTATAAGCTTTACCAGGATTATTAAATGTACCTGTATTTTTACCAAACTTACGAACAGCATGGTTATAATCTAAACCAACTTTAATACCAGGTGCGAGAGAGTAGAATCCACCAACACCAGCAGCATAGAATGTACCATTGCCTTTTGTTTTACCGTAGTTCTCACCAATATAGTTTGCACTTACACCCCAGATATCTGTTGCATAGCCTAAACCAATATTCCATGATTGACGCTTTTGTGCTTTAAAGTGTTGTAATTGTCCAGATTTCAAATTATCAACAAAACCACCGCCAATGATATAGTTTCTCCAAGAGGCTTGAGCACCAATCTGATAGGCATTAATATCATGACGCTTACCTGAGAAATTTGGACCTCTCAGAGCAATATTTTTCATGTTTGCATGTGTATAAGCAGCTGACATTTTGAAATCAACATCGTCAATCTTTGTATTATAATTCAAACCAAGCTCAATAAAATCTTTAATCGATTTTTTGAAGAATTTTTTTTGTCTACCAACAGCTTGGTTATCGCCACCATCCGGAGCAAGAGGATCATAACCAAATGGCTGAATGTAATCGATCAAAATATCATTACCTGGCAAATCCTCACCTGCAGCAACTGTGAAAGCTTCATTGCCATTACCTGGCTCTATGCTTGTCATGTCAGAATTTTTTGTCCGAACAATATTTTCACCATTATCAAACTCAGGCGTATAAGAGATACCAAACTGAGCACCATACATACGTGGCGTGAAGTATGTAATTTTGGTTGAACGGCTACTGTTGAAAGCTTTTGGACCGATTTGTGTTGCACTTGCTGGATTCAAGAAATCATCTAAATCACTGTCAACAGCCTGACCAAATCCAATTGAAGGTGCGAAAAGAGCCATTGCAGCACCCGCGGCATCATCATCACCTAACTCAAGACGACCTAGTTTTGATTCGAGCCAAATGTTTGCTTTATCAGCTTGCGTTGTTTGATCTGTTGCTGCCAATAAACGGATTCTTATACCGTACTCAAGACCATTTTCTGCAGTATTTTTCCACTTTCCTTCCAACTTTGATTGTGTACGTGCATCACGATGATTCTCGTTCACAAAGTCACTATCATAAAAGCCGAGTTCAAATTTGACAAAACCACCGATATCAATCTGATTTTTTGCAAGAGCTGTGCTTGACATCAAAGCAGTTAGAGCCATCGTACTGAGTAAAACAACCTTTTTATTCATTGAAAATCCCCTGATAAATTTGTAGGTAAAATTACCTGAAGTCCTTTATCACTTATTTCTTAGACAGCCGCAAGTACTATTCTTCACTATTTGTTCATTTATTCTATTTTTGTTGCACAAAAACAACAGTCAGGCTTTGTGAGCCCTTATCTGCAAAATCAGCAGAAAAAGCGCATTAATCAAAAGGATAGCATTCCCCTGATGAAGCATGGCCGCCAAAATCGGCACTTGATAAATCAGGGTTACAATCCCGAAAATCACCTGAAGACTCACAAGGGCTAAAACAAGATAGGCTAGCTTTAAACGATCAGTTTTAATCAACAAAATTGATAGGCTCAAAAGCCCTCCGAAAGTGATATAAGCCAACATCCGATGCATAAATTGAACCCCGCCCGTGGTCGTCAGGACAATCTCGGAAACCTGCCCCTTACCACGAAGTTCATCAGGCAAAAAGTGATCATTCATTAAAGGGAAATTATTATAGATCAGCCCTGCATCAAGCCCTGCCGTAAAAGCGCCCCACAAAATCGTCAGACAGCAAAGCGCAAACAGACCATAAAGATATTTCAGATAACGCCTACTCCTGTGTGTAGCCCCCTCAAAACTCACAAATTGAAACATTTCATAAACAAGAAAAAGCAACAACAGAATTGCCATTGACAGATGTGCGGCGAGCCGAAAATGACTCACATGAGGATCATTCACAAGTCCACTTTTCACCATAAACCAGCCTAAAAAACCCTGCAATCCCCCCAAAGCAAAAATAATCCAAAGCCTACATTTGTGCTTTACCGCGATTGGTGCTTTTAAGGTGAAGTACAAAAGGGGCAACAAGAAAACAAGCCCCATTAATTGACCCCAAAAGCGATGAAACCATTCAAATAAATAGATTCGTTTATAATCGGCAAGTGTCATCCATGCATTAATTTTAATCGCCTCAGGCGAGGTTTTATATAAATCAAAAACACGCTCCCATTCAGCAAGAGATAAGGGCGGGAGAAAATGAAGCTGCAGCTTCCATTCAACCATTGAAAGACCTGAATCGGTAAGTCTTGTGATACCGCCTAAAAGAACCATGCAAAATACCATGATCCAGCAAGTCAATAGCCAATAAAACAAGGCTTTATTTATGGGATGTTTTGGTGTATAGTGCATGTTATATCTATTATTGTTCATTGTCGGCAAATTTTTGCTTCATCATAAACCGCTTTCTGTTGATTGGCGATCTTTTTTTGGAAAAAAATGACTCAGGCTCTTAATTTCAATTTCACACACCAAAAACTTCATGAACGACAAGGCCTTATCGAACTCGATACCCATTTTCTTGCCTATCTGTCTGATCAAAATGCAGAGCTTTCTTCTGCCCTGCAGCTTGCACGCGCACATCATCAAACACTCTCAGGCAAGGAAAAAAGCGAGCTCATCATTGCGCTAGGCCCTTATCTTGATGCCTATATGGCAGATCTTTTCATGATTCAGGATCCTCTCAACTCCCTTGCTCAAAAGCACACAAATCTTGCCTATTTCTACCAGGTCAAAAGACTTTTCATCCAGCGTAGAGCTTCACGTCATTTAAAACCAGAAGCTATTGTAGACCTTGATATTGCACATTTAGATCAACAAATGCAGGCTCTCTTCCCACAGGGTTTTGATGAATATATCTTCGCTCAAAAAGCTTTTGCTTTTCTTGAATCCAATCATACAGAAGATCCCACCGTTGAATCACTGCTTTTAACGTACGGAGCTTTTGCCCTCTCTCACCCTATCGGTAGAGAACGCCACCGCAAGGGCCTGCTCTTTCAGCAACCTCTCAAAATTGATTTTGCTCACCTTATTCATCCTGAGAAATCAACTGACGGAAGCATCACAACCTATAAAGCACCACAATCTGATATCAGACAGAGACAAGGTTTTGACTTAACTGATCCAGGTGTTACGCTCGAGCGTGCTTTGGACCAGGTTCATTACTGCATTGGCTGTCATCATCAAGAGCGAGACAGCTGCTCAAAAGGACTCACCGATCGCAAAACGGGTGAGTTTCAAAAAAATCCTCTCGAGATAGATCTGCTTGGCTGCCCTCTTGAAGAAAAAATTTCTGAGATGAATGAACTCAAAGGCCAAGGAATTGTGCTAGGCGCTCTTGCTGTCATCACAATTGACAATCCTTTGTGTGCTGCAACTGGACACAGAATCTGTAACGACTGCATGAAGGCCTGCATCTACCAAAAACAAGAGGCTGTGAATATTCCAGCCATTGAAAGCCGCATTCTACAAGACGTTCTCGAGCTCCCATATGGTTTTGAAATTTATAGGCTCCTCACACGCTGGAACCCCCTCAATTTTGAACGGCCTTACCAGAAAGAAGAATCTGGGTACAAAGTTCTGATCGTTGGCATGGGGCCCTCTGGCTTTAATTTAGCGCATCATCTTTTACAAGAAGGACACCAAATCGTTGGCATTGATGGCCTTAAAATTGAACCTCTTCCCGAAACTTACATCAAGAACCCAATTGAGCATATTTCAACAATCCGCGAAAATTTAGGATCACGCGTTGTTGCTGGATTTGGAGGCGTTGCAGAATATGGAATCACCGTTCGCTGGGATAAAAACAATCTCAAAATCATCCGCATTCTGTTAGAAAGACATGATGAATTTCATCTCATGGGGGGTATTCGCTTTGGCGGAACGCTCACAGCCGAGCAAGCTTTTGAGTTAGGCTTTGATCACATCGCTCTTTGCACAGGGGCAGGCAAGCCTCATTTCATTGAGATGAAAAATGCGTTAGCCTCTGGCGTACGGATGGCCTCTGACTTTCTTATGTCTTTGCAATTGACAGGCTCTGCAAAAAAAGACTCACTTGCCAACTTAGATCTTCAACTCCCTGTTATCGTGATTGGTGGCGGCCTTACAGCAATTGACACTGCAACGGAAGCTCTTGCCTATTATCCCATTCAGGTTGAAAAATTCTATAACCGTCTTGTCGATCTTTTCGGGGATGCTCATCACCCTAATGCTTTATCACTCTGGACAAATGATGAAGAAAAACGCATTGCGCGTCTTTACATCAACCATGCTGAAGCCATCAAATCTGAAAGACAAAAAGAAAACCCAGATATCCTTTCACTCTTACAATCATGGGGCGGCGTAAGACTTGTCTATCGTGGCCCTCTTGAAAAAGCACCAAGCTATCGCCTCAATCATGAAGAAGTTGAATTCGCCCTTCAAGAAGGCATCTATATATCTGATAATCTAAAACCGTCTGAAGTCATCACAGATGACTTTGGTCATGCCGATAGCCTCATCGTTGAATCATCCACAGATGGCACAAAACACACTCTATCAGCACGCACAATTTTAATTGCGGCAGGCACACAGCCCAACACTGTTTTGGCGCGTGAAAATACCTCTGTCTTTTCTCTCGATGGCAAATTCTTTCAAGCGATTGATGAGTCAGGCAATCCTCTCTCTCCAGATAAATGTGCAAAACCAAAATCAATTGATGTCTTTACGCACCGAACACAAGATGGTCGCTTCATTTCCTTTTATGGAGATCTGCATCCCTCTTTTGCCGGCAATGTTGTGAAAGCCATGGCAAGTGCAAAAAGAGGCTACCCCATCGTCAGTCAGATTCTGAGCACACAAGCGCCACGTCAAATGGATCTTCCTGATTTTGTGGAGAGCTTGACAGCAAAAGTGCACAAAGTCATTCGACTCACGCCCACCATCATTGAAGTGATTGTCAAAGCTCCAATGGCAGCTAAGGCTTTTGAGCCAGGCCAATTCTACCGCCTACAGAACTTTGAGATGAATGCTCCTCTCATCGCCAATACAAAAATGGCAATGGAGGGCATTGCCCTCACAGGTGCTTCTGTTGACCGCGAGCAAGGTCTAATCTCACTTATTGTGCTAGAGATGGGTGGCTCTTCCGATCTCTGTGCGCTCTTAAAACCAGGTGAAGAGGTTGTCCTGATGGGGCCAACGGGCGAGCCCACACACATCCCCCGTAATGAAACTGTCTGTCTTGTTGGTGGCGGACTTGGCAATGCCGTTCTCTTTTCTATCGGGCAAGCCATGCGTACAAAGGGCTGCAAAGTTCTTTATTTCGCAGGTTATAAAAAACATGAAGACTGCTACAAAATGGATGAGATTGAAAAAGCTGCCGATCAAGTGATCTGGTGCTGTGATGAAGCAAAACCAATCGCCCCAAATCGCGCACAAGATCAGTCATTCACTGGCAATATCATTGAAGCAATGTCAGCCTATGCAATGGGTCAAATGGGTGCTGGCTCAATTGACCTGAAAACAATCAACCGGATGATTGTGATTGGCTCAGATCGCATGATGCATGCTGTTGCAAAAGCAAGATATGGCGCTCTAAAACCATATTTAAATCCAAAACACTTGGCGATCGGATCCATCAACTCACCCATGCAATGTATGATGAAAGAGATTTGCGCACAATGTATTCAGCTTCACACAGATCCTGTTACCGGCAAAGAATCAATTGTCTATAGCTGCTTTAATCAGGATCAATCTCTTGATGCTGTTGATTTTTCTGTCTTGAACAAGCGCCTATCACAAAACAATGTGCATGAAAGACTGACAGCACAATGGATTACGCATTGTCTAGATCATATTGGTACCAATTTTGGACAAAAAATAGCTTAGAGCCTGTTAAAAACTTCGAAGAAATTGAAAACTGTCATTGCGAGGAATGCCTCGTCGTAGCGTAGCGAAGACGGGCTGACGTGGCAATCTTTTTCCTTAGTACAATGAGATTGCCACGCCCTAAAGGGCTCGCAATGACGAGCGTGTTTACCATCGGTGGCTCTGAATGACGGCACTCATTCATCTTAGAATGGTGAATTATTGAAATCTCACTTCGGGTGATAATTCACAAAGGTTACCTGATAGGCTTTTTGCTCTTTCTTGTTCCAAGCAAAGACGATCCGCTCTGGAATGGCATCAGAAACTCTAAATGAACAAATCCGGCAGCCATTTCTCTCCCATGGCTTTAAGTGATCAACGCCAACTAGACCACCAAGACCTTTTTTCAATTTCTCAAATTTACGAACTTTTTTGAATAATTTCAGATCTGCTGAATCTGCAAACTCATTTAAAAGATCTTGCACCAATTGCGTGTATTCTCTGGCCTCTCTTTTGCCTTCAAAAATCTCTTGCGTGCCCTTCTCAAAGCTCGCAATCCGCCCATAGGTTTTAACAGGCTGCGTCTGATTTTCAGCTGGTAAAATACCAGCTGCGATCAGCTCTTCTTTTGTGTAAAGTTTTGAGAGTCTTTGACTTTTTCGGAGCTCATGCTTCTCTTTTTCTTTAGCCAATTGTTCTTGAGTTTGCTGAAAGTCCAATTTTAATGAGCTTCTTGAAAAAGACCTGCTTAAACGTCTTTCAAGTGTCACGCTCTTTCTCTTCTCTTTTGCTTCAGCTGCTTTAGCTTGCTCTGCTTTAACAGATCTTGTGATTGAATCAGGTTCTGTAGAAACAGGCGCATCAGGGATCGAAGCAAGCTCTAACCGACGTGAAGCTCTCTTTTCTGCTTTTTCAGCTTGACGTTCTACTCGTGCGCGTTCTTTCTCAGCTTTCTTCAAGGTTTGTGCTACATCTCTGACTGCTGCTAAAAAGGTATCTGCAAGGCTCTTCATTTCGTTTAAAAGCGGCCCTGTGATAGGATGCCCATTCTTAACTGATTCTTCTATTTCTTTAATTCTCTTATATGACTCTATCTCAAAAGCAGATCCCATCATTCTTAGCCACCTATCTTGAAGCGCCTCATAATGAGGTATCTCCTTCTCAAGAGGCTTCAACATAGCATCAAATTTTGCCTTAAAGGAACTCTGAAGTTTTGCCTGTGCTGCTTTCTTATCTTGCTCTAAATCCGCTCTCATTTTTGCTAGAGAGGCCTCAGCTTTTGCAGAGCCTTGCTCCTTTGCTTTTTGATACCAAACCATCGCTTCCCTCAAATTTTTTGGCACACCTTTTCCATGATGATAACAACTTGCTAGGCTCATTTGAGCCTCAAGATGTCCTTGCCCTGCCGCTCTTTGATAGCAAGCAAAAGCATTAGCTAGCTCTACTTTGAAACACACACCTCTTTCATATAGAGTCCCTAACCTATACTGAGCTTCAGCAAATCCGGCATTTGCAGATTGTGCATACCAATTAAAAGCACTCACAAAATCTTGCTCATCCTCATATGTAACACCTAAATAATATTGAGCGGTCATATTATTTTGATTTGCTGCTTTTGTATACCAATCACGTGCCAATGGAACATTTCGGACAAGACCATTTTTTCCATAATAGTAAAAATTTCCGACCTCTATTTGAGCTTCAGCATATCCTTGATGAGCAGAGCGTTGAAAAAAATCAAAAGCTAAATTTATATCCGATCCACCAATTAAATACTCATTAGCCACTGTATATTGAGCTTCTGGATGCCCCTGATCTGCTGCTTTTTGATACCAAGAATAAGCTAAGCTTGCGTGCTCGTGCCCAAATTCCCCGTGTTCATAAGCTCTCGCTAAAGCAATTTGAGCCTCTGCAAAACCTCGCTTGGCTGCTCTTTCTAACCAAACCACCGCCTGTGTCCTATTTATAGACGCCTTATAAGACTCCCCCTCCGGAACATACCTGAAAATCCTCAGACCTAAGGCGCATTGTGCTACGGCAATACCCATATTGGCTGCTTTTTTATAAAGAGATAAAGCCTTTTTCTCATCTACTTTAACATTTTTCCCAGTCTCATAGAAGAGCCCCATAGTAAAGACTGCAAATGCAAAATTGTTTTTGCACGCTTTCTCCAATAATGAAATCGCCATCTTAGAATCATAATGATGGTTTTGCTTTTCAGCATCTGTTACGTCTTGAGGCAAAAATTCTTTTGACACTAAAAAGGAACAAGCATCTAAAAATGCACTTAGGCCAGAAAGAGTTGAAAATGAATGCGGCATCTGTGCTCTCTGCGATGGCGATACATATACAACTGGCCTGTCAAACATCTCCATCGTGCGACTATTCAACTCTGATTCTTGAACTGTAACTCTTTTGGCACCAGGCTCCAAAGTAACTACTGATGCTGATTCAAAATTATACAAATAAAAATTGATGGTTCTTACAGATGAGGTATCGTTAATCGTGTGTGTCATTTTAAAAATATCCTAATAAATATATTAAATGATATATACTATAAAGGGAGATTTAAGTCAAACATTTAATTAAACATGTCACGACATCAAGATGTCTTCGTCTTGAGTCCTTGAATCTTATGAGCAAGAGCTGCTTCAAGGAATAAATCAATCTCACCATTCAAAATCGCTTGCGTATTCCCTGTTTCAACTTGTGTCCGTAAATCTTTGACAAGCTGATAGGGATGCAATACATAAGAGCGAATCTGGTGACCCCACCCGATATCTGTCTTCTGAGCTTCGACCCCTTGCGCTTCAATCTCACGCTTTTGGAGCTCTTGTTCATAAAGACGGCCTTTCAGCATTTGCATCGCTTTGGCTCTATTCTTATGTTGTGAGCGTTCTTGTTGGCACTGGACAACAATTCCTGTTGGCATGTGCGTAATACGAACCGCAGAATCTGTTGTATTTACGTGCTGACCGCCTGCACCGGATGATCGGTATGTATCGATCCGCAAGTCTTTTTCTAAAACTTCAATCTCAAAATCATCATCAATCACCGGACTCACCGCCACACTTGCAAAACTTGTATGACGTCTTGCATTGCTATCAAAGGGGCTAATCCGCACCAAGCGATGAACACCCGATTCTGTCTTGAGCCATCCATATGCATTCTTGCCTTTGATCTGGAGCGTGACAGATTTAATACCTGCCTCATCGCCAGAGAGCTCTTCAAGCCAATCAACCTTATAGCCCTTCAAATCTGCCCAACGTAAATACATCCGCAGCAAAATCGATGCCCAGTCCTGAGCCTCTGTCCCGCCAGCTCCTGCATTGAGTGAAATATAACAGTCATTTGCATCCGCTTCACCTGAGAGCAATGTTTCAAGCTCTAACTTTGCAATTTTCTGTCCAAGCGTTTCAAGGGCCTTTTCAGCTTCTTCAACAATGCCTGCATCGCCTTCCGCCTCACCCATCTCGATCATATCAATCTGATCTTGCAATTCCTGTTCGATTGCTTTTTGCGCATTGATTTTTTCTTCAAGATGATTCAAATCGCGCATAATAGTTTGCGCTTTTTCAGGATCATTCCAAAGATCTGGTTTTTCGGTCTCGGCTTTTAACTCGGCCTGTGTCTTGAGTGCGTGATCCCAGTCAAAGATGCCTCCGCAATAAAGTGAGTGATTCTTTGATCTGATTTGCGATCTTTTCCATTTCAGCGCGCATAACTTATTCCTTTAGGTTTTAACCAAACGCGTCATTGCGAGGAAGGCTCTCGACGAAGAAGAGAGCCGACGCGGCAATCTTGCTTAAAAGGAGATTGCCACGTCGCAACAAGTCGCTCCTCGCAATGACGAATTGATGTTTTCATTAATATATAACCAACCAACCGATAAATCAATAGTTTGAGCTAGTATAAACCGCCGGTGCCAGTCATCACATCACTATCATCTGGCTCAACAACAATTTGAGATTCAGTTGGCTCGGATGGTAAAACTTGCGTTTCTTGAGACTGCATCTCATTCTCTCTGGTCAGCTGATCCACAGCCTCTTGCTCTTGCGCTTTTTCTTCAAAGCCATCCAGAATCTTTGTGAATCCTGGCTTTGGTTCTGTCCCTGGAATAAAGGCTTCCCAGATAAAGTTTTCACCTGCTGTTGCAAGGCGTCCCGTTGCAGGATTCACACGCACTTGTCTCAAACCAGAAGGAATTCTGAAAGGCAGATCATCTTCGCCTTTTAAAGCTTGAGCCATAAAATTCTTGAACACAGGTAAGGCAACGCGCGAGCCTGTTTCTTCCGATCCTAATGATCTTGGCTCATCATATCCAACAAAAACACCGACCACTAAGTCTGGCGTAAAGCCAATAAACCAGGTGTCAAAATTCTCATTTGATGTTCCTGTTTTACCCGCTATATGACGACCCAATTCCTTTATTCGAACGCCTGAGCCTCGCTGTATAACGCCTTCAAGCATCGAGATCATTTGATAAGCGTGCTTGGGATCACAAACCTCTTCCCGTGTATCAGCAATCACAGGCACTTGCCATGGCCGATTAAATGAACCTGTCTCTTCTGGCAAAAGTTCACTCATGAGGCAATTTTGACAAGCTCTTGTCTCATGCTTATAAATTACCTTACCTTGCCTATCTTGCACTTTGTCAATAAAAGTTGGCGTGATTTTCTTCCCACCATTGGCAATCATGGCATAGCCTGTTGTCATTTTAAGCAGGGTTGACTCACCCGCCCCCAAAGACATCGAAAGCATCTGAGGCATCTCATCAATCACGCCGAAATCATGCACAAGCTGGGCAATTTTTTCGAGCCCAACATGATGCGCAAGTCTGACTGTCATTAAGTTTCTGGATTTCTCAAGTCCAACCCTTAAAGGTGTTGGACCATAAAATTTCTTTGTAATATTTTTAGGCGTCCAAGCTGCAAGACCTGGACCTTGATTGAATGAAAATGGTTCATCCAAGATGAGATCTGACGGCGTGAATCCCTCTTCAAGTGCTGCTAAATAAACAAAAGGCTTAAAACTCGAACCTGGTTGACGCAAGGCTTGTGTTGCTCGATTGAACACACTTTGCTTGAAGCTATAACCACCAGACATGGCTAAAATACGGCCTGTGTGAGGATCAAGCACAATAATTGCCCCTTGTGCTTTTGGCATTTGGCGAAGTGCATATTGCCCCTTACCTAATTTTTGCGTTAAAACCACATCACCTTCAGTGAGCACATCTTTGACAGATGTCACAGCTGGCCCCATTCTTGAGTCTGCTAATGCTTTTCGTGCCCATTTCAAATCATCAAGAGCAATCGTCCCTTTGGTTTCATCAGGAAAGATTAAGTGCGCTTTATCAGGCGCAACAGATGTGACAATGGCAAAATGATAGCCGGGCGATAGATCAAAATTTGCCTCCAGATCTTGAACAGGTTTCAATTGACTAACTTCATTTACATGCGAAATTGGACCACGCCATCCATGCCTCCTGTCATATGTCTCAAGCCCTTCACGCAAGGCATGATGTGCAATATTCTGGTAAGCAGAATTAAGCGATGTTCTCACTGACAATCCATCATTGTAAAACACATCTGGACCATAAAGCTTCACCAGCTCACGGCGCACTTCTTCCACAAAATAATCAGCCTTGGTTACGTCTGATCCTTTTCCTTGAGGCAGAGTAATTGGCAAGTTTGATGCCTCTGCTGCAATATCCTGAGCCAAATGACCTTCTTCTACCATGCGCTGCAAGACCCAGTTTCGGCGAATCAAAGCGCCTTTCATATTGCGCTTTGGATTATAATTGTTTGGCGCCTTCGGGAGCGATGCTAAAAAAGCGGCCTCTTCCACTGTTAGATCTTCAAGGGACTTGTCAAAATAATTCAAAGCGGCAGCTGCAACACCGTAAGATCTTTGCCCAAGATAAATCTGATTCAGATACAATTCCAAAATCTTATCTTTGCTATAGGTTTGTTCTAATTTTAGCGCCAAAAGCATTTCTTTGATTTTACGCACATAAGAAACTTCATCTGTTAGAAAGAAGTTTCTCGCGACTTGCTGTGTGATCGTCGATGCACCTTCAGGTCTTTTGCCTGTTGCATATTTTTTCATATTGGTCAAAAAGGCACGCGCAATGCCTGAAAAATCAATCCCAGGATGACTATAAAAGCTTTTATCCTCTGCAGATAAAAAAGCATGAATCACTTCTTTTGGAATCTCATCAATCGGAACGAAAATCCGATGCTCAATCGCAAACTCATCAAGCAATCGTCCATCACCAGCATGGATCCTTGTTGAAATCGGAGGCTCATAAGTTGCAAGACTTGAATAGTCTGGAAGATCTTCATTAAAATGAAGAATGACCAGCATTGCACCAACCATGCCGATAATGCCGAACAAAGAAATTGCTGAAATCAAAAAAGAAAAAAAGCGCATATTTAATACCTAATCATAATCTATTGAGATGAAAGAAGACCTGCCTGCTGAGATGACTGCCCACCATTGAAAAAAGCATCAACAGAAGACGCAATCAACTTCGATAGTTTTTGTTGATGACTTGCTGTTTTCAACAATTTACAATCCGTTGAATTTGATAAATACCCCATTTCAATCAGAACAGATGGAATATCGGGCGCTTTCAAAACAGCAAAACCAGCTGACCTATTTGGCTTTGTGAGTAAAAGCGATTCTTTCCCGACTGTTTTCACAACATGGCTTGCAAATTGACGCGACTGATTCATCGTATCTCTCTGAGCCAAATCAATCAAAATCCCTGCAACTTCTTCATTCTCAGTTGAAAGATCCATCCCTGCAATCACATCTGCTTTATTTTCGCGCGATGCCAATAATTCAGCTTCCTTATCTGACGCTTTTTCAGACAATGTATAAACCGATGCACCCCTTGTGCTTTTTTTCCCGACACTATCAGCATGGAGCGATACAAACAGATCAGCCTTTGCTTTTCGTGCAATTGCAACGCGCTGCTTTAAAGGAATAAAAACATCTGTCTCGCGTGTTAAAACCACATTGTACTTGCCTGTTTTCAGAATCTGTTTTTTGAGCTCTTTTGCGACAGCAAGCGTTATGTTTTTCTCATAAGATCGATCAACACCAATCGCGCCTGGATCAACACCACCATGTCCTGCATCAATCACAATTGTTTTTTTCCCACTCGCATGCCCTTTTGAAGGCGGAGCCGATTGCGGCGCTTTGTGTATCGAGCCTATTTGCTCAGTCTGCTGAATCATTGGTTCTTCAACCTTAATCAGAGGCGGCGCATTCTCTTGGGGAGCAATCGGTTTCAATTTGGAAGCTGGCGCCGGAGCTGTTGGAACTAGTACTTGCTTTGGCTTTTCAAGCTCAGCCTTGTTTAAAAATTCAGGCTCGGATACAGTTGATGGTTTCTGCTGTGCTGTTGCAACTTTTGACGTTTCATGTAACTCAGGTACTTCTACCGCTTGGATTTGACCTTGCTGAATAATTTTTTTCTCATTTTTAGTAAATTGATCAGCTGAAACAGCTGTCACATCAACCACAAAACGCTTCCCCTTTTGAGCTGATTCTTCTTTAACAAAGAAAGCATTTTCAACCAAAACGGGCCTATCAACCTCAAGCACAATACGGGTAATGTTTTCATTAAAAAGACCATAGCGATAGCCTTTGATCATCCCCTTTTCACGCACCGTATCGGCTGCTTTCCATTCAAGAGCCGGAAAATCAATCACAACGCGGTAGGGATTTTTGAGCATAAAAACTTTATAACCGGTTTCTTGTGAAATATTCATCACAAACCGTGTTTTATTAGGATGAACACCAAGCTTTACATCTTGAACCACAGGACGCTGCGTTGCTGCATCTGTATCATCACCTTCAATTGGCACAAAAAGAACAATTAAAAAGACAAGCAACACCGAAGACTTCCTTAGCTTGCTGCCGAGAAAAGAGCAGAAACCAGCTGAAGCTCTCCAGATCGAATCCAGGTTATAGTGATTTGTCTTGATCATTTCGACTCATGAAAAGGTATTTAAACTCAGAAAAAGGAATGCCCTACTATCTCCTAATTTCATGAAAACAGCAAGAGAATTGTTTTTTCTTACCGATCTTCAACAAGCATAATATCTGCTTGCGAAGCTCTTTTTTTGCGTCTTCTTTCAAGTTTCGCTTCACTGATAATAATGTAAAGTCCACTTGCAATCACGACCGAACCGCCAAGAAGTAAATCTTGGGTTGGAACATCCCCAAAAGCGATATAACCAACAATCGCACCCCACAGAATTTGAGTATATTGGAAAGGTGCTAAGATCGCACCCTCCACTCTTTTATAGGCAGAGAAGATAAAAAGATCTGCAAAGCCACAAAGCAATCCCGCAAACGACAATCTTATAAAGTCAACAAAACTTGGCATCACAAATTGCGGCAAACAAGTCAGACCCGCAACACACAAAATCACAAAGTTACTGTAAAAAGCAATAGAAAGACTTGATTCTGTACGCCCTAAATAGCGCACAATGATAATTCCAAATGAAATGCCAATAGCAGCACCCAATGGTCCAAAAGCAGCATAGCTAAAAACTTGATCCGGACCTGGTTTTAAAATCAACATAACGCCAATAAAACCAACAATAACAGCAAGCCATCTTTTAAAACCAACAACTTCTTTCAAAAAAATAACTGAGAAAATTGAAATAAAGAAAGGCGCAGAAAATGCAATAGCATAGGCCTCTGCCAAAGGCATCTGACTATATCCGTAAAAGGCTGCAAAGGTTGCTCCAAACATAATAAGGCCTCTCGTCAAATGCAGTTTCACATTTGTTGTCTTGAGACATTTTCCACCATCCATCCGGAAGGCCATCATTACAATTGGAAAGAGAGCGAATAGAGCATTAAAGAAAATGATTTCACTCAAAGAAAATTCATCACTCAAATCCTTCACAATTGCATCCATAATGGCATAAATAATAAAACCAGTTATGACAAACAATATGCCCTTTAAAACTTTCGTGTCTTTAATTTTGTTCAATATCATTTTTTGTCCTTCACGTGACGAGTATAAACCTCAATATCAGAAAAATACAAGATCTATTCCTAGTTCATATATTTACGAACAAGAACGGGTGTAACTGGCCTACCATCAGCAATTTTAAAAGCATCCAGAATCATCTGCGCAGCCTTTTCGAAATCCGCCTCATCCTTCGCATAAATCATCGCAAGTGGTTTTTGCTCTGCAGGATCAGAACTCACAAAATCAGAGATAGCTGCAACATGATCAAAACCAACAGAATGATCAATAACATCGTCAGCACGCCTGCGTCCACCACCTAATTCAATCAAAGCAAGACCAATGTCACGCGTTTGAATCTTTTGCACATACCCTGATGTTACAGGATAAACAGGACGACATATTGGGGCCAGTTGCAAATAATGCTTATATCTTTCAACAAAATCAAGAGGCCCACCCATTTCATGAACCATTTGAGAGAAAACCTCTAAGGCCTTACCAGACATCAATGCCTCTTCAACTGCCTTAAACCCCTCTTCTGCATTATCAGCAAGACCAGCTTGAACAAGCATTTCAGCACAGAGAGAAAGCGTAATTTCTTTCAAGCGAGGACAGAGGTTCTCGCCCTTCAAGAATTCAACTGATTCAATCATCTCAATGGCATTACCCGCTGTGCGGCCCAAAACTTGGTCCATATCTGTAATCAAAGCTGAAGTCTTAACACCAGCCATGTTTGCAACATCAATAATCGAGCGTGCAAGAGCTTCTGCCTCAGGCATTGTTTGCATAAAAGCACCCGAGCCAACTTTCACGTCCATCACCAGAGCCTCAAGACCAGCTGCAATCTTTTTTGAGAGAATCGAAGCTGTGATCAAATCAAGGGATTCAACTGTTCCTGTCACATCACGAATCGCATAAATACGTTTGTCTGCTGGCGCTAAATCTTGAGTCTGCCCAATAATCGAGCAGCCCACTTTCCGAACCGTGTCTTTAAATTTATCCCACCCAGGATTTAACTCAAACCCAGGAATAGCTTGAAGCTTATCATAAGTTCCGCCTGTATGACCAAGTCCACGTCCACAAATCATCGGCACATAAGCACCACAAGCTGCAACAATCGGCGCTAACATAATGCTAACCTTATCACCCACCCCTCCTGTTGAATGCTTATCAACAATTGGACGATCAAATCCATCCCATGACAATACGGCGCCTGAATTTGTCATTGCCTTTGTTAATGAAACGCGTTCTGGCACTGATAAACCCTTGAAAAAAACAGCCATGGCAAAAGCAGCCACTTGACCTTCTGTGATTTTTTCAGTCGTTACGCCTTTGATAAATTCTGCAATTTCTGAATCTGATAGTTCAAAGCCATCGCGTTTGCGGCGAATCAATTCTTGTGGGATCATGCGTCATTCCTTATAAATATCAAAAAGAGATTTAGGCTCTTCATTTGGTTTTTAACAAGGTCTCACATTAGGCCATAAAATGCAAACAATTCTAGCGCTTAGATGCAATTATTTTTTCAAGCAATTGGCTTGCCCCGATCCGGAACAATTTCGGCTGAATATAATCAGCTCCCAAAATGCTCTGAACAAGCTGAACATAGCTCAAAGCCTGATCAACCTCACGGACGCCGCCTGAAATTTTAAGCCCCACATTTGCGCCACTTTCCGCAATTGCTTCCGCCATAACGCGAACAGCCTCAAGACTTGCCCCTTTTGCAATTTTTCCGGTCGATGTTTTGAGCATATCGCCGCCGCCCTGAATCACATCAAGCGAAACGCGCTTTAACAAATCAAGATTGTCAAAAGCACCACTTTCTAAAATAACTTTCAACGGAATTGAGTTTGGTAGCTGTGATTTTATGTTCACAATCCAAGTCTTTAAATCAAGATTCGCGCCTGATAAAATTACCTGATAGGGAATCACGATATCAATCTCCGTTGCTCCTTCATTCAAACAAAAAGCAATTTGATCACGAATCTCTTCATTTGTCATTTTTCCAGAAGGAAAATTCACAACCGTGGCAATTTCAATTGAAGTCTCCGCCAACCGACTTGCTGCTTCTGCGACAAATTCTGGCCAAACACAAACCGCGGCAACGAATGGCTTAATACTTTTTGCTTTCTCACAAAGTGAAACAAATGTTTCATGCTGAGGCGGATCCGATAAATCTGTGTAATCCAAACAAGACTGAATCAAATCTAAATCTATTGTCGCTCTCTCAAGCATTGCAAACCCTCACTGTTTAATATCATGCTTATAATAAGCACACATCAATTTTTCAAAAACCTGTCTACCTAACTGAGCATCTTCTAAAGTCCGATCATGACTGATTTCTTCACCAGGAACCATACCTGTGCCATAATTCACAACAACGGCAAAACCAACAACATCTAAACCACAATGTCTGGCAATCAGGGTATCTGGCACAACAGACATGCCAACAACATCAGCTCCCATACCTCGCAACATTTTGATCTCAGCTTCTGTTTCAAAAGAAGGACCCAAAACAGATACATAAACACCTTCTTTCAATGGCAAATTAATTGTATCAGCGGCACCCATAAAAGCTTGTCTCAGTTCAGGATGATAGGCATTGCCCATGGGCACAAATCTTGGACCATAGGCATCATCATTCGGGCCCGACAAAGGATTCAAGCCGAGCATATTAATGTGATCTGAAATCATCACAAGAGAGCCTGGGGCAATGTCATAATTCAAAGATCCAACAGCTGCCGTTGTGACAAGACGCTCACACCCGATTAATTTCAATGAACGAATCATTGTTTTTAACGCAGCGCGTTGATCTCCTTCATAAAAATGAACACGGCCTTTTAAGCAACAAACGACCTCTTCTCCTAAGTATCCACAGACGAGTTCAGCAATGTGTCCACCCACACCAACTGCAGGATAGCCTGGAATATCAGCGTAAGAAATCACGATTGGATCGCGCAATAAGTCAGAAAAAGCTGTGAGGCCTGAGCCTAGGATAAAAAATGTTTTCGGCTTTCTATCGCCAAGGAGCTCTTTTAATCGAGCTGCTGCCAGTGGCGCATAATCTTGATTTGTCATTTTCACTTTACCCGCTTATAAATTTTCAGGACCAAAAGAAAGTGGTAACAAATCTTCGATCGTCACCGTTTTTTGAACACCGTTTTTCGTGCTCAAATAAATTTTGGTCTGAGGCGTTGCAAATTCACGAATCTTTTGTCGGCAAGCACCACAAGGCGTGCAAAGTAGATCGACATTTCCACTATCACAATAGACCAGAATCTCAGAAATCTCGCGATCACCACCAGCCACCATCGCTGTTATTGCAGCACCTTCTGCACATTGAGCCAAAGAATAAGACGCATTTTCAACATTGGTTCCGATATAAATCGTCCCACTTGCTGCTTTTAAAGCAGAGCCCACTTTAAAATGGGAATAGGGTGAATAAGATTTTTCACTTACTTCTTTCGCTTTTTGAAACAATAAATCCATTGTACCTCCTTTCAAATATAACAAATACAAAACAAATCATACAACGCTCATCGCCTCGTAGCTATCATCTCGTTGTAGCTTTAGCGTAGACGGATAGCGAAGATGGATTAACGCTCTTTCACATATGGCTTACCAATCGCACGTGGTGCTTCTGATTTACCAACAAATCCAGCCAGAATAAACACTGTCAAAACATATGGAATCATCTGGATAAACTGAACAGGAATTTCACCGACATGCGGCACAACAACACCTTGCAATCTTGTTTGCAAAGCATCCGCAAAAGCAAATAGCAGACAAGCACCCATTGTTTGATAAGGTTTCCATTTTCCGAAAATAAGAGCGGCTAAGGCTAAGAAACCTTTACCAGCTGTCATATTCGATAAGAACCCAGCCGATTGTGCCGTTGATAAATAAGCACCCGCAATCCCGCACAGAACACCATTCAAAATCAAAGCCTGGTACCTAAGCCAACTCACAGAGATTCCTGCTGTATCAACAGCCTTTGGGCTTTCACCAACAGCACGGATTCTAAGACCCAAGCGCGTATGATACAATAGCCAGTAAACGCCTGGAACCAAGAGAAACGTTAAATAGACAAGGCAATTATGACCGCTGAGCGTCCCCACCACCAGTGGACCAATGAGTGGAATCTGACGTATCCCTTCTTCAAACGGTAAATGAAGAGGCAAAAAGCGCTCCCCATTCATCAGGCCTGGAGTCGACCCTCCTTGTTGGAATAAAGCAACACCGATCAAAACAGTCATACCACCTGCTAAAATATTAATTGCAACACCAGAGATCACCTGATCTCCACGATATGTAATGCAAGAAAATCCATGCAAAAGCGAGAATAAAATCACAACAAAAATGGCGCCGGCAAGACCAATCCATGGTGATCCGGAATAATGAGCAAGCGTTGCAGCAACAAAAGCACCAACAAGCATTTTTCCTTCAAGCCCAATATCAACCACACCCGCTCTTTCAGAAAAAAGACCTGCAATCCCAACAAGAATCAGGGGAACAGAAACACGGAGTGTTGAATTCACTAAAGATAAAATCCACAGAAGAGAATCTTCCATTAGGCCGTTCCTCCATTTAATTGAGACGATCCCATGGAAACTTTCTTGGCGAAGAAAGCCTCAACATGAGGTTTAAATAAATTTTCAAGTGCGCCAGAGAAGAGAATAATCAAACCTTGAATCACAACAACAATTTCAGGCGTTACGCGCTGAACTTCAAAAGCAAGTTCGGCACCGCCTTGGTACAAAGATCCAAATAAAAGAGCAGAAAAGATTATCGAGAAAGGATGGTTCCTTGCCATAAGAGCCACAGCAATCCCTGTAAAACCATATCCTGCTTGGAAATTTAAAATCAACCGATGCTGTACACCTGTTAGCTCATTCAGCCCCACAAAACCTGCAATCGCGCCAGATAAAACCATCGCCAAAACAATGTATTTTGATGAAGAGATTCCTGCATACTCAGCGGCTCTCGGGTTTTTACCGACAGCACGCATTGCATAGCCCCATTTTGTACGCCAAATAAAGAACCATACCAACACACAGCAAATCAACGCCCAAAGAAATGATAGATTCAAAGGAGACGGAGAAACTGTAATTCCAAAAACGCTCAAAATCTCATGTATTTTCGGCAACATACTTTCAGGTGCAAATGATCTTGTTTCTGGAGACATCTGCCCAGGATTCATTAAAACATTCACGAGCAGATAAACCATCAAAGAGGAGGCAATAAAGTTGAACATAATCGTTGTAATGACAATATGACTACCGCGTTTTGCCTGCAAATAGCCTGGTAAAAAACCCCATGCCGCTCCAAACAAAGCGCCAGTCACCATCGTTAAAAGAAAAACAACCGGCCATGGCAATCCATCAAACATCAGACAAACAAGCCCTATTCCGAGTCCACCAATGTAGGCCTGACCTTCACCGCCAATGTTAAAAAGCCCACAATGCAAGGCAATCGCAACAGCAAGTCCTGTAAAAATTAAATTGGTTGAATAATAAAGCGTATAGCCAAGCCCTTCAAAACTGCCGAATGCACCTTTGATCATGACAGCAAAAGCATTGATTGGATCTTCACCAATCATCATGATCACAAGACTGGAAACAGCAAATGCCGCTGATAAATTTAAAAGAGGGATCAATAAGCGTCTAACCCACTTTGGTGTGTAAGTAATTCCTTGTGACATTACTCTGCCTCATCTTCTGTTATAGAACGAGAATCAACTGACACGCCAGCCATCATGCGGCCGATTTTTTTCTCAGTCACTTTCTCTCTCGTCAATTCGCCCATTATCTGACCATCAAACATCACAATTACCCGATCAGACAAGGCTATTATTTCTTCTAACTCAACGGAAACAAGCAAAATTGCTTTTCCTGCATCTCTGAGTGAAATTAGTTTTGAGTGAATAAATTCAATCGCACCAATATCAACACCACGCGTTGGCTGGCCAACGATTAAGACTTCTGGATTTTGATCGATTTCACGCGCCATCACCAATTTTTGCTGATTTCCACCTGAAAAAAGAACAGATCTTAATCGATGATTCAAAGGACGTACGTCATATTCCTTCATTAAAGCCTGTGTTTTGGCCTTAACTGCCTCCCAATCAATAATCCCCCGACGACAATATTGTGGACTATCATGACATCCTAAAATCGCTGTCTCTGTTGCTTTAAAGTCTTTAATAATACCCATTTTCAGACGATCTTCTGGAACATGGCCCAATCCAAATTTGCGTAATCGCTTTGGCGCTAACGGAGCATCATGTTCAACAACATGATCATTCACTGTGATGCGACCTGAGGAGAATTTTAAAAGGCCCGTAATACATTCAATCAACTCTGTTTGACCATTACCAGAAACACCAGCAATCCCAACAATCTCACCAGCTCTTACTTTAAAATTGATATCTTTGAGGCGATGAACATTTTGATCATCATAAAGATTCAAATTGTCAACAACAAGCAAATCATGTCCAAAATTAAAATGCGTTTGAATCTGAGGCTGCTCAACCTTGTGTCCAACCATCAATTCAGCCAAATCTTGTTCATTGGTCTCGTTCGTTTTCAATGTCTGAACAATTTCACCCCGACGCATAACTGTCACTTCATCGGTGATCGCCATAATCTCTTTTAGCTTATGGGTAATCAAAATCACTGTCTTACCTTGGCGCCTTAAGTGAGCAAGAATCTTAAAAAACTTTTCTGTTTCTTGGGGTGTTAAAACACCAGTTGGCTCATCTAAGATGAGTATGTTAGCGCCTTTATAAAGGGCTTTTAAAATTTCAACACGTTGCTGAAGCCCAACAGGCAAATCTTCAACAATCGCATCTAAATCAACTTCTAAATTGTAATCTTGCTCTAATTTTTCGAGTACTTTTCGGGCTGCAGCTCTTGAATGAGATAAAAGCGCATCTGTTTCAGCGCCTAGAATCACATTATCAATCACACTAAAAGGAGGGACCAACATAAAATGCTGATGAACCATCCCAATTCCTGCCAATATCGCATCATGAGAATTGATGATTTCTGACAGCTCACCATCAATATAGATCTCGCCTGAATCTGCATGGTAAAAACCATAAAGAATACTCATCAAGGTTGATTTGCCAGCACCATTCTCACCAACAATGCCGTGAATCGTTCCTTTGTGGATCTTCAAATTCACATTTTTATTCGCCTGAACAGCCTCAAAAGACTTATTAATATCAACCAATTCAACCGCAATTAGCACCTCAGGCTTTGCCACTTCTCCTGATTTATCTTGACGTCTAATCACGATCCAAATCTCCTAAAACAAGTCAAAAAATATCCTCCTATGAACAGATAACACCAAACCAGCCCTAAAACTTAATAAGAACATGATCCTGTTTTTGCACTATCAACAACCTTGATTTTGCCATCAATAATCTGTTTTTTCAATGCATTAATTTTCTCTTTTGTCTCATCTGAAATGAATGGAGCATTAAATTCATCTAAAGACCAATCCACACCACTTTCTTTCAGACCTAATATTTTAACACCTGGCTTCCAATTTCCATTCTGTGATGCCTTTAAAGCATCGTATGCTGCTAGATCAACTCTTTTCACCATAGACGTTAGTATTTTACCAGGGTACATATAATTTTGATTGCTATCCGCACCAATCGCAAGCACATTGTCTCGATCAGCAACTGCTCCTAGCACACCAATGGCTGAGGTTCCTGCAGCTGTGTAAATGACATCAACACCGCGATCCATCTGACTTGTTGCGATCTCGCGCGCCTTTGTTGGATCTTTCCAAGCCATTGGGGTATCCCCTACCCAATTCACAACAACTTCGGTGCTTGGATCAAGGGCCTTTGCACCCTGTTCATAACCACATGACCATTTGCGAATCAGCGGAATATCCATCCCTCCAATAAAGCCAATCTTATGTGTTTTTGATGTAAGAGCTGCCAAAGCGCCAACAAGGTACGATCCCTCATGTTCACGGAAAACAACAGATTGAACATTTGGCAAATCAAGCTCTGCATCAATTAAAGTAAATTGTGTTTCAGGAAATTCTGGCGCTACTTTCTGCAAAGCTGGAATCTGCGCAAAGCCAACAACGACAATGATATTCGCTCCTTTTTTAGCCATCTGTCTCAAAAATTGTTCAGATTGCGACTCATTCGTAATTTGGAATTCCCAAAAATCAACCCCAGTGTCTTCTTTATATTTTTTCAGACCATTATAAACGCCTTCATTGAAGGATTTATCATGCTTTGTTGCCATATCATACAAAACTGCAGGCTGAAATTCTTGTTTTGCTGCTGCCTCTACAGACAAACCACAAACACCAATAAGAACAAAAAACGCACCAACAAGTTTACAAAGTCTCTGAAACATCTAATTTACCTCTTTCCTTCATTCTACTATCTGCTGTTAAATCAGTAAAACCAACCCATAAGGTGTAAAAAACTGCCCTAGTATGGGCAGCTATTAGTCTCTGTATAATTGACGATCTGTATTTTCCCATCGATGATATCCTGCTTCAACTGCTTAATCGTCGCAAGCATATCTTCTGAAAACAAACTTTTATTGTACTCATCATAAGCCCATTCAACACCGTCATCTTTAACACCATAACTTACAAGGCCGGCCTTCCATGTGCCATCATGAGCATCCTTTACTGCACGATAGGCCGCCAAATCAATTCTTTTCACCATTGAAGTTAAAACATGTCCAGGGTAGAGATAGTTTTGATTACTATCAACACCAATACCAAACTTTCCTTTGTCTGCTGCAGCTTGCAACACACCAATACCTGAACGGCCAGCTGCTGCATAAATCACATCAACACCGCGCTCAAACTGGCTAATGGCGAGCTCACCAGCTTTTGTTGGGTCAGCCCAAGCAGCTTGTGTTGTTCCAACCATATTTTGGAACAGCTCTACATCTTTGTTAACGTGTTTGGCCCCTTGAATATAACCACAACTAAATCTTTTGATGAGCGGAATATCCATACCACCGACAAAGCCTAGCTTGCCTGTTTGAGACTTCATTGCTGCAATCGCACCTACAAGAAAAGAGCCTTCGTGATCTTTATAAACAATTGATTGCACATTTGGCAGATCAACAACACCATCAATCAATGTAAATTTTACATTCGGAAATTCTTTTGCAACTTTTTCGACCGGTTTGATTTGATCAAAGCCCGTTGTCACAATAATATCTGACCCTCTACGCGCAAGCTGTCTTAGATATTGCTCACCATGCGTCTCATTCATGGTCTCTGATTCTTTATAAGCGATACCTGTTTCTTGTTTAAATTTTTCCATACCTTGGTAGGCAGCTTCATTAAAGGACTTATCAAATTTTGTGCCCAATCCATAGACAATGGCTGGTGAAAATGTTTTTTCTTCTGCGCTAGCATTTTGACTCAGCACATGAGAAGAAATAAAGGATACTAGGAATAAAAATGCGAAAAGAATTTTTTGTTTCATAACACTACACTCCACTATAGATTGATGATGCTTTACTTTATACACGTTCCTACAAATTTTTAAAGAGAAATTTCACTCAAAATTCATTATTTTTTACATTGCGCACAAAATGTTTCACAAATCCTCTTGAACCATGCATAATCAAAGCATCGACACCAAAAATAAATCATGTTAGGCACGCAAAGAAACAATGGATACGATTTGGTTTTTTTTAAATGGCTTTTTAATTGGAATTGCAATCGCAGCTCCGGTTGGTCCGATTGCCCTTCTCTGTATCAAACGAACACTTTTGCATGGTGGTCGCATCGGTATCTCTACAGGACTTGGCGCTGCAACGGCAGATAGCCTCTACGGGACCATTGCAGTCCTTGGCATCTCCACAATTATTGACTTTATTAACGGACATAATCTGGAGTTTCGAATTTTTGGTGGATTTGTTCTTATTCTCCTGGCACTTCATGCCTATAAGGCAGACCCACATGATATCACCAAAAGCCCAGATGCAAAATCTTCCCTTTCTGCTTTCGTGTCAGGATTTTTCCTCACGCTCACCAATCCTTTGACGCTCATTGCCTTTTTGACTGCCTTTGCAGCCTTTGGTATTGGCGGCGAAGATGCAACGAAGAAAGACACAATCACATTAATCGGGGGCGTTCTGGCAGGATCATCCATCTGGTGGCTTTTCTTAAATTCATTGATTCTTTTGTGTCGCAAAAAAGTATCTGCCAGACTTGTTGGCATCATCACCAAATCAAGCGCAATTGGTATCTTGATTATTGCAATGTATGTGCTCATCACAGGTATTTTGGAATTCATAGCACAATTATAAAATACCCCCTTCTTTACAAGGGGGGTATTTTATTAATCTTTATAATATGAGACACTAAGTTAATTATACTATGAACGAGGAGTGAAATGTAGTTGACCTACATAAGTGACGAGTGAAGCAGTAGAATTAACTTGGCGCCTCATATTAAGCGACTTTAAGAGTATCTTGACCTTTTTCCCAATTGCATGGGCACAAACCTTCTGTTTGAAGCGCATCAAGAATCCGCAAAATTTCTGCAGGGTTCCGACCAACGCTTAGGTCATTAACTGACACATGGCGGATGACATTGTCTGGGTCCACAATAAAAGTCGCCCTTAAAGCAACACCTTCTTTTTTATCAAGCACGCCAAATGCCGTAGACAACTCTCTTCTAATATCTGATATCAAAGGATATCTTAGCTTTGACAAATCTGTTCTGCTGACCATCCAAGCATGGTGAACAAATTCACTATCAATAGAAACACCTAGCAATTGGGTATTTCTTGATTTGAAAGAATCATACAGATCATTAAACCCAACAAGCTCTGTGGGACAAACAAATGTAAAATCCTTTGGCCAAAAGAAAAAAACTTTCCATTCCGCCTTGTAATCTTGGCTTGTGATTTCCTTAAATGCGTCTTTTGGATTGGTTGAGACAACAGATTTTAGCCTAAATTCAGGCATTTGATCACCGATCGTTAGCATTATAAACTCCTTATATATCATTACAAATTATTACTAAATCTCTAGCTTCTAAAGTAGAGCTTGCAATAACAATACCATTTTCTTTGGCAATTGTCTTTTCTTTTTAGCATAATCAGGGAAACCTCATTATAAATGAACATCTTTTCTATAGAAATTTACACTTCCTTAACGAAAAAAATTTAGTTTAAAAGAAAACAATCTAATAAACGGTAAGGAAACCAGAAGAATGATCAAAAAAAATACACCATTGTTCATAATGGCACTCTCTTTAACAGCATTGTCATCATATGCAACTGCAAATGTCATGCATCCAACAGATGATGGCAATCGAAATGCCGGTCATGACTTCAATCTATCAATCGGTGGATATATAAAATCAATCGCTGGTTTTTATGATTCAAAGTTTATCAATCAAAATCACCGTGATTTTCAAACAGCTTCACAAGTTTATTTTACAGCAAGTAAAAAAGCGGCAAATGGTGTCGAATACAACGCATTCGTTGAATTGTACACCTCAACAGATAGCAGCATCAACAGTAGTGAAGCCTACATCACCATGAAAACAGACTACGGCGTTGTTGGCTTTGGCGACCACCAAAGTCCTGCTGATCGTTTTACTTTCTACGCTCCAAACTTAGGATTCGGTCAAGCTGTCAGAAGCTACAACAATGTTGTTGGCGGGTTCGGACAATCTATTAATGCTGAGTTTGAAGGATTTGTTGATGCGTCCAGCTCTTCACAAATTGGACCAAAAGCACTTGATAGTGAAAACTCAACCAGAATTTATTACCTCACACCACGTGTCAATGGGTTCAGGGCCGGTATTTCGTACGCTCCTGAATTTAACTCAGGCGAAAGCATTATCAGAACCAAGAAAGATGGCCTAACGGCTGCAACTCCATCAATCAACGGAAGCGCCGCACTTAACAATGCGCTCATCGATTATGTACAGCCAAACCAAGATGGAAATAGAGACCCAACGCTAGACAACCGTGGACGTGGTTCGCCAAAAGCTTTCTTCAAAAACTCTTTCAGAGATTTTATTGAGCTTGGGGCAACATGCCAAAAGAAATTTCAAGAAGTTACTTACAGACTCTCAACCACTTATGTTCACGCCGATCACAAATCTGGCGCAACCGCTGCTGGCAAACGCCGTGACATCAATGCCTGGAGCGTTGGCGCACAATTAGACTTTGGGAAAGACTGGCGTCTTGGCGGATCCTACGTTGACAACAAGGGATCTGGGCAACTCAAGTCAAAAAAGAAACAAGATCGTCAAGCTTTTAACTTTGGTGTTGTCTACGAGCCAGGACCGCTTGGCCTTTCAGCAAATATTATCACTGAAGACTTAGGTGGCAGCAACAAGCATGGATCAGGTAAATACTTTGCTTACGGTTTTGGTACAACTTACCAATTAGCACCAGGCATTATGGTTGGATCAGACCTTGTTTTCTATGAACGCAAATTCGGGAAAGATGATATTTCAAGATTCGTTGTACCAAGTGAATTAAAAACATCTTCGAGTAAAAGCAAAGGTTATGTTTGGCTTGTTGGTACACAGCTGAACTTCTAATCACACTGAAATAATTCTTCAAAAAGCCCTCTGTTATGAGGGTTTTTTGTGTAGGAGCAAAATGATATTGTCCTGTTTGAGCAAGATAGAAATGTCCGCTTTTCAGTAGGAATTTTCTTTTAAACTTATCGAGAGTTTAGATGAAAGGGGTCCGAATGAATCACAGCATAAACAT
>JAGPBS010000010.1 GCA_018063245.1 Alphaproteobacteria bacterium
TTCCTGGGAGGCTATCCTTAATTGCTTCCCATTGGTCATCCCTTAAATCATACAACTTTCAACTCCTTTTCTTATTATTAGAAGTTCAGTATATCATAAAAAAAATTAAATGTCGACACTACCTAAATAATAAGAAGCCAGAAAACATAAGGCATATCGTCCACGCATTTCTACAGGAGACTCAAGATAGAGTTGAACCAGAGCCTCTCTGTCTTCCACACGATGCCCTGTCAAAACGAAAGCATCTTCAAGACACAATTTGGCCCGCTCAATATTTTGAGATTTTGATGTACGCGCATAAAAGAAGCCAAGCCTCAAATGCAGCTCATGATTCCCTTCTGCAAGCTCTATGGCAACATTATGCACATCTTCAAAACTCATCCCCTTTTCATCAAGCATTTGAATGATCGTTAATAGATCACCAAAATCTCGCTGTCCATTTTGAATATGAGGGACCAAATAGCTTATTAAGTTCGCAATAATTAAGTTCAACGATTTTTGAAAAGCAGAACATCTCTCTATACCAGGGCAATCATTTATAAGAGAGATAAAGTTAGATAAAGCTGCTAAATCACCTTCATGAGCTAATCTTCTATCAGGCAAAGAAACATTTTCAATTATCTCTTCGATATTCCCTCCTGGAGCATCAACATATCCTCGTTCCTCATAATAATGGTAATATTGAATAAATGCCTTGCGATCACCTGTCAGAGCGACGTCATATAAATTTTCGACTGCATAGAGAGCTTTCTTTATGTATTCAGGCTCGAGATTCTTCAGAGTAATGGGGGATAATTTTTCTTTGATCAAATACACTTGTACAAGCGCATAGGGCTCTCCCGCTTCTAGAGAGACAAGACTCGATGATAAAAGATCATTAATCAGTTTATAAAAATAACCCGAAAGCATTGCATCCTCTTCTATACTGCAAAGAGCAACCAGCATAACGTCGTTGAGCATCCTTAGATCACCTGCTTTCGCTCTTGCAACAGATTCCTCAATCAGACGAAAGGCAACTTTTTCATAAGAGCCTTTAAAGGTCAAGAGACGGCGAATAGATGGAACAAATAAATAGGCACTCACAGCAAACCTGAAATAACTCAAGGCCTTTTCGAAATTTTGCTCATCCTGCAAAGCAATGCAGCCAAGCGTAAAATGTACACCCCGTTCACCAGGGTTACATGTTTCTGCAAGAGCTTCGAGCTTTACGATTGCTGCAAGGCGCGCAGCTTCATCGAATGGCGAATTTTTATCTGATCTTAGAAAGTTCGGCGCAAAATCGTGAATTCTTTCACTTACAATTCCCCCCATTGCCTCAAAATACAATCCAAATGCCTTTTCGAGATTTCTTTCAACGACTCTGCCTTCTGCATAAATTTCAGCTAATGTAAAAGTTGCAGACTCATTAGATCCTGCAAAATTAACAGCCACTCTTGCAAACAAATAAGCATCTCTTTCAAACTGATCAGCTCTTTTTTTATCTTGCTCGTCAAGGACTTCTTTTTGATAAATCTCTTTTGCCTTGTGATGTTGATTATAAGCCTCTCTCGCTGCGAACTTGCAACCCTCGTCAGATAGAAGCTCAGGCGCCCAATTCCCAGAACAAATATCTTTCAACATCTCAAAACGAGCGATTGTAAAATCATCACCAAGCCAATTTTGAAATTTGCAAAGCATTTGATCATCCAATGAATCCAAGTTATAAAACAAATGAACAAGAGCCTCCAGCTCACCGCCATCAATCGCCGTACACAAATAAGCACGTTTAATTTCTTCAGTCTCTGAATCACCTGCAGCCTCAAAATAGGATTCAGCTGTATAAAGACAGGCTTTGGGATTTCCAGCATCCGCAAGTTTTTTCAATTTTTTCAAATCACCAATCAAGTGCAAATAATCTGGATTGTGATCCAGTGTTTCCACATCAGAAAAGCGAGGGTTATGGAATTGATTGTTTAATACTTGAAAGAAAGATTGGCGCTGTGGTGTCGTTTCTAGCTCTGCAATCTGTGCAATAACCTGCTTTGCTTGTTCATTCCCTCTTTTGGCAAGATCCATTATTTTTGTCAATAAGAGATCAAGAAAAAAGTCAGTTTCATTTTTTTCATCTTGAACCTCAGCGCTCTCTCTTAAATCAACAGCCCATAGTTCCTGAAAATACTGAAAAGCACGATCCAAATTTTGAGGAACAGCTCCACCCAATAAATAAAGAAGCGCAAGATGAAACTTTACATCCGAAAATCCTTTGTTTGCATAATCAGCTAGAATCGCCTCAACCTCATGAAGATAATTTCTTTCCTCTGGCGTTCTCGCATTTTTGAACATGCTTTCAACAACAGTGATTAAAATTGAATCAATGAGAGGATATTGATTCATATCCCATGTGTGATACTGCATTGCTATTTTGAAGAAATAGATTGCCTTTGGGAAATCTCGCTGCGGGCCCTTAACATAATACTCAACAAGTATATCCGATGCCCCTAAATCACCCTTAAAAGCCTTTAAAGCAAGGTGAACAAGAGCTCCCTTCAGCTCAGTTTCATCATCACTTTCCTCTAAAATTGTGAGCAGCAAATCATAATCTGTTTCTAGTGCCAATTCAGTTTCACGCTGATAAAGATAGATAATATCCTCTTGAATCTCAATACCAACAGATTCACACACCTTACGGATAAGGTGCACCTCTGGTGATTCAGCTTCTAAAGGAACTGGATTGACTTGATCGGTTGAATTGATTTGTGAAATATGCGACATGATAACCTCAATAATAGAATGGTATAAAAATAAAATTTACAATGAATGAAATATATAATAAAATTATTCATTTGTCAAGCAGAACCGCTGCTATTCCAAATTATTTGTACCATTCAGAAAACATACATAACTCCGTCATCAACTATGATTTTGATTCAAAGAATCGTCATTCAGAGTCGCCTCCTTAAGAGGCGACGTGGAATCTCAGCAATACTAAACACAAGACAATTCCTATTGATGCATCCCAGAGACTCCACGGGCTCTCCTTCGAGAGCCCTCTGAGTGACCGAACTATTTATCTTACAATCGCAAGAAGCGAAAAACCAGAGACTTAGCCCCTTAAACCCCTGCTTTTTTAATCTCAAGGGCAGCCTCTCCAAAAAGAGGACGGCGCCAGCCAGAGAGAAAAGCAATCTGCTCCTCTTTATCAGAGACGATAAATTTCTTCATATCATTCATTGTTGCAATCAATTGCTCATTTAAATTCAGTTGCTGCGCAACGTCTGAGCGCTTCTGCTTTAAAAGATCGATGAGCTTTTTGACATCATGATGCGACAGGTCTGAGCTTTTTGACTCATCAGCTTCCTCTGGCAACACAATATCAGCCTCAGCAATCAGCTCAACAATTGCAAGCCCTTCAAGCAAATCGCGCTTCATAATCGCTTCTAAATCTGAAACTGTCTTTGGCCTTTGGAGCAAAATTTTGACCATCTCATCATTTGAAATCAAATGGCCTCTTGGCACATTCTTTTGCGCTGCTGTTTTCTCACGCCAAATCAAAAGACAATAAATCAATGATTTTGGCACATCGACAAGCTTCTTCTGACTTGTTTTCATAAATTGTGTAAAGAGATAATGGGGATCTTTTTGGAAATTTTGCGCTGAGAGCAACAGTTGTGAGTCCTCATGAGCCTTATCCAAATGGCCGCAATCCTTAAGCTTCTGGATGAGCATGCCATAAAGATCGATCAAGTAAATTACATCGAGCGCTGCATAAACAAGCTGTTCTTTCGGCAAAGGCCTTACTTGCCAATTGGCATCCTGATATGTTTTATCAAGTACTTTCTCACACAAAAGAGCCACCAAATTCGCGTAAGAAATCTCGTACTGATCTGTGATATCGCAAAATCTGACAGCAATTTGCGTATCAAAAATTGGCTTTGGCAAGCATTTAAAAAAAGTGAGAAAAGCTTCAAGATCTTGGCTAGGCGCATGAAAAATCTTTAAGATATCATCTCGCTCTAAAATAGGAACCAGCCCCGAAAGATCAATTCTCTTTGCCAAAGGATCTATCAGAAAAACCTCATAATTAGGGAAAGCAACTTGAATCAAACAGAGATGAGGATAATAACTATGGCGCCTTTCAAATTCAGTATCAATTGCAAGATAGGTAGGCTTTTCATCAATGATCTTCTCAATGAAAGCATCAAATTGATCCTGATCTACAATCAACGAGATTACTGATCTTTCATCAAAGTCACATTCAAAAACTGCTGTCCTGTCGTCCTTACTCACCCATTTCACCTTCTGCCACCTCTGGAGGTTCATCCTCTCTCAATCTAAGGTCTGTTTCCATTTTATGGAAGCATTTTTCGTAATCAATGAGTTGATCCTTGAGAACATAGTCAAAGACTTTGGTCATCAATTGCACAAAAATACTATAGATATGAAGATTACAGTCAGAAATCCACATACGCCCTCTTGTGCGAGAAAGAATCGATAATCGCATCGAGGCAAAAAGAATTTGTAAATACTGCTCCCTTGTCATCAGCCCATGAGCCATCAAAACGGTTACTTTCAGCAACGAGCCATTCTTTATCAAATAATTCACGAGATCAGAGCTTGACCTTTCATCAAAGACAGACGTAAAAGCTCTAAGGGCATGACCAATAATATCTCTATAAAGATCAGCTGACTCTGGCTTTTGCAGAACCAAAGACAATTCTGCCTGTCGCTGCAAATGATCCATCCCAAAAAGAACAATATATGTAGGCCATTGCTTAATACCATATTTTAAAGAAGCCTCACAAAGAACTTTTCTAGAGTGGCTGAGAGCATTTACAGGGTTTAAAAATTCTTGGAATGTCTTCATCTCTTGCTTAAATGCAGGAGTTGATGCCCACAGCTCAAAGTTTGCAAACAACTGAGCAAGCTCAGCAAATCTTTTATCATCATAAATTGTTTCTATACTAAAAGAACTACTCTTGACACACCACATAAAATCAAAAAAGTTTCCCCTCAGTAGCATAGGCTTAAGGTGTAAAAGTTCTTCATTGAAAAGAAGAGAACAACCTTCATCAATTCTTTTAATGATGAGAGAGAACAGCTCGCCTAAAGATTCTATATTCGAAAAGTTGTCTTTCTCTTCAATAAGAAGCATGCCAGCGCAACATAAAGAGTGGAAATAGGTGCGATAATGCATAGATGTTTGATATAAATCATAAAGTTCAGCATCAACTACCCTTAATCGCTCAGAAACCGATTGAACGACAGCTACACACATCTCTTTATAGGCCACCAAAAGATTTTTCCCTGTCCACTCTTCTCTTTTAACCGAAGCAAAAAAAGGCCTTAGCTCTTCATCGAACTCTTCTCCTCGATCAAAACGACCATAAGCATCAAAACATGCTTGTGCATCTTCAAATTTATACTTATGAAGTATCCTTGAAAAAAGATTATCAAAAATATCATCATAGGCGTTCCTGTACTCTTCTAACAACCGCTGCTCTTTTAACAGGCGGCAAAAATCTAAATAAACATTCCCCAACTGCTGAAGATTCTTAGAGGATCTTTGTGAAGGCAAATCCTCTAACTGAAAAAAGAAAGGATACTTCTTAAAAAAATCTTCATCTGCATCGCTGAAATCAAGTAACTTTTCCCTCAAAGCCGTCAAAAGACCACTTGTACAATAGGATAAAAGGAAAGGCCTTCCCTGAACTATACAATAGCCCTGCCTTAAAATTTGAAAAGTAAGATACCCTTCTTTGATCATCGTGATAAAAAGCTGTAATTGTTTGATCAAAACCTCAGCATCTCGATGCTTAACATCTACCGAAACAGACTGATTAAAAGCTTTCAATGAAAAGTCAGGCAGGTTTAACAACTCAACCATAGATTGCTCGAGACGATTTTTCTGCTCATCGGTCACTTGACCTATTGGACCAAAATGAACATAACCATTAAACACAACATTTGTAGGAGCCATAAGACCAGACTCAAAGAGATGAAAAAATTTAACAGCTTCCAAAATACCATCAGCTAAATGGACAGATGTTAATCTTCCGTCCGGCATCCAATTCCAAACTTTATTCAGCAACTGTAATGTGTATGAAAAATTTATATTAAAACCAGATTCTAGCAAATAAAACAGGGATGGCAGTTCATCTATACCTAATGGCAGTTGCTTCAGAGCAATCACCATCGCTCGAATCAAGACCTCAAAAACTTGGTCCTCTCTTACCTTTTCCGATTTAAACCGCATGCTACCCCACAAGACTTCAAGCGCAAGATTAATCTGATATGGCCCGAATCTGTCATTTTCAAAATCTCTTTCATTCAAAAGTCTTTCATAAAGGCTATCCGGAAAATCTTTCCCATGTCTTTCTTCAAACAATAGAAAATCATCAAGACTGTTCATCCTCCCTTCTTCATAGCAAGCTATGAGACGATCATAAAAAGCTTTCACTTCTTGAGAAACCATAAGTGCTGGATTTCCTGATTCAATAGCTACTTTTCGTACAAATTGGCGATTATTTTCTGAGTGAACACGATAATAAGAAATAACACTCTTGTCTGCTGACGCCTGCGTATAAACGCGTACAATGCGATTAAACAAAAAAGCTGATGCATAAGGCAAAGCGTTCTGCCATAAAGACTGCGCACGAGCTGAATCTGTTATCACAGCGTGAAAGGTTTTCGAAGTTAGAACTAAAGAGTGAATATCTTCAGCCGATAAATTGCCATCAACAATAATTTGATTCGCAAAATGAGGCAATATAGAATTTTCAAAATGAGTCATTGGCTATTTCCACCTATTTATTAAATATAATAAAAATACAATCTAATAAATAGCAGATCAAGCCTTGGAAAGCAATTATTTTCTTTAGGTTAGACCCTATCGTAATTTTTTTTTGACTTCTTTTATTTCTTCAGCAAACGGTTTGAATTCAGTTGAAATCAGCTTTTTAAGCGTCTTTTTTTCGGGTTCAGTCAAATCGGAAACAAATCCATCTGCATTGGTATGTTGAAGCCGACTCACTTCTTCCATGGCTAGCTTCACCTTCTGAATCAACACATCCAATTCTTGATAAGATTTAAGCTTTTCAACATCTAACCCGTCATAAACCATTCTTTATCCCCCTATGCTGATTTCATACTATTTGTTTGATCGATTCTTTTCATCAGATGATGCAATCGTTGCTCAACTTCAAACACTTGCTGGGCTGTTTTTTTCACTTTAAAGTATTCAAGGTGAACGCGGTAATCGTTAAAACTATGCTGCTCTTTCATTTGCTTGTAATCGAATTCGGCCTTTCTTTCGAGTTCCATCGTGGCAACCAATTCACGCAAACACTCAAGCACCTGATACCACTGATGCTCTGTAATTCTAAGCTCTGGATAAGTTTCTGAGACAGTTTGCATCTCAAGATATATGGCCTGCTTTACCTTCTCATCATCTGTTTCAATAAAGTCAACCAAAGAGAGAATATCAAAATAGGGCGTGTTTTCTGAATGAACCTGACGCGCAACAAAAGAATCTTCACATCGCAATTTCAAATGCTCTAGCTCAAGCAAGGCATGACCTAATTTTTCATATAGACCGCGAATAACGACTTGATCCCATTGCTGAATCTTCTCTTCTCTAGCAGCTGGTGACATTTTTATTAGAATCTCCTTGAGATCTCCAGTTTTTTTCTGCAATTCAGTCACAAGGGAACGCGCGCAAATGAGGGTTTGAGTAAAATCTAAATCTCGATGATCTGCCGCCAAAAAAAGATTTTTCCCAATTGTTGGTCTATCAATAGCCATTGATTCCTCCTTTTCATTTTTAATTCATAAATTTATTATATATCATATTTGAATCATATTTGATTAAAAATGATATTCGTCGATTTTTTTATTTGTGATTGAAAAATTTTCTAAAATGGGGCAGATTATCTTATATTTAGAATATTGCTATGAATGAAAAGGAATGAAAATGCATCAATATAGAACACATTTTTGTGATGAATTAGGCCTTGCGCACGAAAATCAAACGATTCGCCTCTCTGGCTGGATCAACCGCAAGCGCGATCACGGTAATGTCCTTTTTATCGATATTAGAGATCATCGCGGCATGACACAGTGCGTTATTGAACAAAGCAACCCACACTTTTCTCTTTGCGAGAAAACAAGGATTGAAAGCGTGATCACCATTACAGGTAAGGTTGTTAAACGTGCACCAGAGACCATTAATGACAAGCTCTCAACTGGCCACATCGAAGTCATTATCGATGATTTCATTGTTCAAGGCGCTGCTGATATTGTGCCCATTCAGGTTGGCGTTGATGAAGAAGTTGGTGAAGAAACACGCCTGCGCTATCGTTTCCTTGACCTTCGTCGTAAACAAATGCAAGAAAATATGCGTCTGCGCAGCTCTGTCATTAGCTCACTGCGCCAAAGAATGATTGCACAAGGCTTTATGGAATTCCAAACACCAATTCTCACGGCTAGCAGCCCTGAAGGCGCACGCGACTTCTTGGTGCCAAGCCGTCTCCATCCAGGTAAATTCTATGCATTGCCACAGGCACCCCAGCAATTCAAACAAATGCTGATGGTCTCTGGCTTTGACCGCTATTTCCAAATTGCACCTTGTTTCCGAGATGAAGACGCAAGAGCTGACAGATCTCCTGGTGAATTCTATCAGCTAGACTTTGAAATGGCCTTTGTCACACAAGAAGATGTTTTTGCAGCAATCGAACCTGTTCTTGCTGGTGTTTTTGAAGAGTTTGCTGGTTTTCGCAGAGAGGTCCCTGCTCTTGTGACCAAAGCGCCTTTCCCACGCATTTCGTACGATGATTCAATGCTGAAATATGGTAACGATAAACCTGACCTCAGAAACCCACTCATCATTCAAGACATTACAGATCTTTTTGCCCGCGATGATGTGGAATTCAAAGCTTTTAAATCTGTGATTGAGAAAAAAGGCGTAGTCCGCGGTATTCCTGCTCCAAAAGCAGGACTTGAGCCACGCAGCTATTTTGATAAGCTCAATGATTGGGCACGTGAACTTGGTGCTCCTGGTCTTGGTTACATTACATTTGCAGAAGAAAATGGCGCTCTTGTCGGTAAAGGACCGATTGCTAAATTCTTACCTGCACCAGTCATTCAGATTCTTTCTGAGCGTTTTGCCCTTAAAGCTGATGATGCGCTCTTCTTTGTGTGCGATATGCCAAAACAAGCCTGTGAGCTTGCTGGCAAAGCGAGAACCAAAATTGGCGAATCCTTGAATCTGATCGCTCAAAATGAGTTCCGTTTCTGCTGGATTGTGGACTTCCCGATGTATGAACGCGATGATGAAACAGGCAAAATTGACTTTAGCCACAACCCATTCTCAATGCCACAAGGCGGTCTTGAAGCTCTTGAAACACAAGATCCACTCACCATCAAAGCCTATCAGTATGATATTGTTTGTAACGGTGTTGAGCTCTCATCAGGTGCTATCCGAAACCACAAGCCTGAAATAATGATCAAAGCCTTTGAAATTGCTGGCTATAGTCAAGATGTCCTTGAAGAGAAATTTGGCGGCATGCTCTCTGCTTTCCGTTATGGAGCACCACCTCATGGTGGATCAGCGCCAGGGATCGACCGTATTGTGATGCTTCTTGCTGATCAACCAAACATCCGCGAAGTGATTCTATTCCCATTCAACCAGCAGGCTGAAGACTTACTCATGTGCGCGCCTTCTGCTGTTGATGATGACAGACTCAAAGAATTGTCAATTCGCAAGCATCTGCCGATTAAGCTCGAAAAACAAATGGCGTGATACAAAGAGGATCAATTGAGATGACTGTTTCTCTGCCCAAAGCATCTCCATTTCGGCATCTTAATGTGAGCGAGCTCTCTGCCTATCAAGCTAAAATTGAAGCCGAGTCTCTCTCTGATGAAATTTCATATCATGATGAGCAATATCACGGCCTTGATCAGCCTGTTATCACAGATGCTAACTACGATAAGTTACGTCAACGCCTTGATACAATTCTCCATACTTTTCCTGATCTTGCTGAAGCTGGCATAAAAGCTGCTCATTCTGTTGGTGCAGCGCCGCTTGAGTCATTTGAAAAATATACTCATTCTGTTGCGATGCTTTCGCTCGCCAATGCCTTTTCGGATGAAGATGTTGAAGGCTTTTTAAGCCGCATCCGCCGTTTTTTGAACCTGCCTGATGATGCCCCCGTTGAAATCATGGCTGAGCCAAAGATTGATGGCCTTTCCATGAATCTTCTCTATGAAAAAGGCCATATTCAAGTTGGCGCAACACGCGGTGATGGCGAGGCTGGGGAGAACATCACGCCAAATATCAAAACCATCAAAGACATTCCTCATGATTTATCTGGCAAATCCGTCCCTGACCGCATTGAAATCAGGGGCGAAATCTATATGAATAAAGATGATTTTCTGTCCTTAAATGAACAGCGCAAAGCCTCAGGAGAGCCATCCTTTGCCAATCCCCGTAATGCCTCTGCAGGCTCAGTGAGACAGCTAGACTCAAGCATCACGGCCAAAAGACCTCTGAAATTCTTCGCCTATGCTTGGGGTGATGTGAATCCACCTTTCACAGGAACACTTGAGAATGCACGCGCCCAAATAGAGGCCATGGGCTTTGTCTTAAATAGCCCTGTCAAACTTTGCCGCTCTATAGCAGACATTAAGGCCTATTACAATTACATTCAAGAAAACCGCTCAAAGCTCTCCTATGACATCGATGGCATTGTTCTGAAGGTAAATGATTTAGCGCTGCAATCACGTCTTGGCTTTATCACGCGCTCTCCGCGCTGGGCAATTGCTTGGAAATTACCAGCAGAACAAGCGCAAACACATATTCGCGATATCACCATTCAAGTCGGCCGCACAGGAGCTCTCACCCCTGTTGCTGAATTAGAACCTGTCAATGTGGGCGGCGTTATTGTCTCAAGGGCTACACTCCATAATGAAGATGAAATTGCCCGGAAAGATATCCGCAAGGGAGATCTCGTCATCATTCAACGCGCTGGCGATGTGATTCCCCAAATCGTGAGCGTTCTTAACAAAGAAAATCCAGAGCGCCAGGCACCTTATCACTTTCCAGATCATTGTCCTGTTTGCGGCTCTTACGCCCATCGCCCTGTTGGTGAAGCTGTGCGCAGATGCACAGGCGGTCTTACTTGTGATGCACAAATCGTTGAGAGACTCAAGCACTTCGTCTCGCGCGATGCCTTTGACATTGAAGGCCTTGGCGCACGCACCATTGTTGAACTTCATGCTGAAGGCTATTTAAAAGACCCATCCGATATTTTTGCGCTACCGCAGCGAATTGCCTCTGGCGAGATAGAGCTACGCAACCGGGAAGGTTGGGGCGTTCGCTCTGAACAAAAACTCATTGAATCTATCGAGGCTCGGAGCAAGGTCAAGCTCGACCGCTTCATTTATGCACTTGGCATTCGTCAAATCGGCAAAACAACAGCTGAAATGCTCGCTGAGACTTATTTAAGTTTTGAACACTTCAAACAAGAGATGATCACAGCTCAAGATAAAACCTCTTCTTCTTTCCAAAAATTAGACGATATGGATGGGATTGGACCTTCAATGGCAGATGAGTTAATCGATTTCTTTAAAGAGTCTCATAACCTTTCCTTGATCGAAAAACTATGCTCTTATGTAACGATATTAGATGTTGAAATCAAAGCCAAAGAACAAACGGCCTATAGTGGTAAAACGATTGTTTTCACAGGCACACTCGAGAAAATGAGCCGCTCTGAGGCAAAAGAAAAGGCAAAAGAGCTTGGCTTTAAAGTTGGCTCATCCGTCTCAGCCAATACAGATATTGTTGTCTGCGGATCTGATGCAGGGAGCAAGGCAAAGAAAGCCCAAGAGCTGGGCATTCAAATCATTAGCGAGGCCGATTGGCTTAAGATGGTGGAGTGATAGACAAAAAGAGGCTATAAATTGATTATTGTAGCAAGAAATTTGAACAATCGTCATTCAGAGTCATCCCCTTAAGGGATGACGTGGAATCTTAGCAATCCAAAAATTTAACACAGTGGTTATTGTAATATCACAGAGACTCCACGGGCTCTCTCAAGAGAGCCCTCTGAGTGACGGCCCACATTAAGTCAATACTTAAACCATCAACTTTCTCTACGCTTTAGGCTTCTTAAACCGTGCGAGCGCAGCTTGCTTCATCTTCTGGTGCTCAGCTTGAGCTTTTGCTTGATCAACAACAGTTTCTTTATTGTCTTTAGCTTCAGGCATCTTCGATGTCTGATTCCTTTTTGCAAGCGCTGCTTTAATCGCATCCATTGGATCACCCCGATCAACAGGCTGTTGCTTAGCAACAGGGGCAACCTTGGCTCTTTCAGCTTTCTTTTCTTGCTTTACATCAAAATCATCATGTAACTTTTTAATGCCTTGGTCTTTAAACGGACCCATAAAGTTATACATCGCCTCTATAATGTCCCCGATTTCATCGCCTATCTCTTCAGTCAAGGGCTTTGCAGGGATACCTTCATAGAATTGCTTAAAGATTACATCAAAGAAGGCCTCAGCAAAAGCATCTTTCTCTATCGACATCTTGCCTTTCATCTCGTTCTCAGACATATTCCCTTGTGGCGGTGGAAGTAATTTGAGCTTTTCACCCATAACTTTTGAGACCACTTTAAAATCAGCACGAACACCTTTTGCTTTCAGTAATTCCGAAAGCTTTTCATCCATCGCCTTTTTAAAAGCCTCATTAAATTTGCTGATATCCATTGATCCATAACGCTTTTCATCTTCTTTTAAAATCACTTTTGGTTCAGGAGGCTTTACAGGCTCAGCTGCTTTTTCCACTTTATTCTTAGCACCCGGCATCGCTGGAGGTGGTGGTGCTTTTGGTGGTGCTGCCCCTGGCATTGGAGGCGGTGGAGGTGCATTGCCCATACCTGGCATTGGTGGTGGTGGTGGCGCATTTCCCATACCTGGCATCGGCGGTGGCGGAGGTGCAGAAGCTGACACAACAGGTTCTCCTTCTTGAGAGACCACAGCTTCTTTGGGCGCCTCAACAGGTTGGTCATTTAAAGCCTTCAATTCATCGAATGCTTTTTGAGCAGCTAAAAGCCGTTGCTTTAATGACTCTAACTCTGCACTTTTTTCATTAGATTCTTGACGCAAAGCCTCAAACTCTTCAGTTGAAGGACCTTCCTTTTTAAAATCTTCGAGTCTCGCAAACTCATCAAATACACCCTTAAATACGCCCTTATCTTCATTCAAAAAAGACATCAGCGTTTTTAAATCACTCTGTGATGGATTTTTTTCAATTTCCATAAACAAACTGCGAAAGAAATTAATAATAGATTTCAAAGCTCTGATCACGCCAATCGGCTGATCTTTCATTGTCTTATTCACTTTGTCTTCCAATATATCAATTTTACCCAAAGCTTCTTCTGCGAAAAGCTTCATCTCAGTTGGGGTGAATTCCTGACTCTTTTCTAATTTGTCAAACAATTCATCTCGCAAGTCTGAAATTTCTTTTAAAACCTGACCTAGCTCTTTTGTTTTTGTAAAGACCTTCACTTCGTGATCTTCAAGATCAGTTTCCTTAACTGAATCGGCATCCTGCATTCTTAATGTCACCTCATCTTCAATGACACTCACATTTTTTGTTGTTTTGACGTCATCAGTGCTAATAACGGATTCACGACCTGTTATCTTTTCAATTGGTGCCATGACTTTTCTCCTTCTTAAAATTCTTGATAATTAAATAATAGCATATTTAATTAAAAATTGAAATAAAAAAATATTAATATCAATTAATTACGAAAATCGGCGGAGTTGCGTTGACGAATCGGGCAAAAAAAGTTGATCTGTGAATCCCCAAAATTTTGGACCCAAATGAGGCAAGAACCGAAATTGAAATTCCTCAACTTGATAGGGTCTAAACTGCTCAGCTGCAGCGCAGGAAACTGCTCTTTTGGTATATGAGGGTCTTCCAAAAACAAAGAAAGGGATGAGCTTCATCAGATCTTTCCAGCGATACCACTTTGGCAACTGGATGAAATTATCCGCTCCCATCAGCCAAATAAAATGATCATGCGGATAAAGAGACCTGATATGACTCACAAGATCATAAGTATAAGGACTTGGACTCATAGCACTTTTTGGACAAAGCTTGATTTTACCCTTAGAGGCAAGAATCATTCTATCGATATGCTGATCTTTTTCAGCCCTTGTCATAAAAGATGATGTTTCTTTCAGTGGATTGATATCTGTTGGAATCCACCAAATTTCATCGAGATCCAAAATCCGAAGAGCCTTTAATGACAATTGTAGATGACCTTGATGTGGTGGGTTGAAAGATCCACCTAATAGGCCAATTTTTTTTGTCCCCGTTATTATCATTATACTGCAGCACCTGGGCTGTGAACGGTTGGAATATTTTGGACTGTGAATGAAATCAGATCATCCATATGAATAATTTCATCACGCCCACCAAAACCAAGCTGATTCAAAAGAGAAACACCATCAGCCCCTCTAATTCGCACAGCATCTTTCCAACAATAGGCTGAGAGACCGCGGCCAATCTCGTCTCCAAATTGATTCATGATACTCACAAGTTCTCCACGCTGAAATATGCCATTGATTGAGACAACATGCTTCGGCAAAAGTCCTTGGCCCTTTTCAATCATCTTCTGTCCTGCACTTGAAACCACAAGACTTCCAGACGACAGTAAATGGGCAGCAATCCAGTTCTGCCGGGCCTGCGTCGGAGAGATAGCAGCTTTAAAAATCGTTTTTAATTTCTTGTCACCAAATACAAGGGCGCCTAATGAGCCTGCATCTAAGGCTTTTGACAAGATAACAGAACAACCAGACTGCGTTGCGTGCGTTGCAGCCTCTATCTTGCTTGTAACACCTGTTTGCTTCCCCTTATAGGCCGATTTAAATTGCGATAGAACAGCCGTTGCATTGCCACCAATCTCAGGAATAATCATTGCATTCTCGTTTTCCTTTGGATCTTGATTATAAAGACCATCAATCTTTGAGGATAAAAGAAACAAGTGATCAGCGGACACAACCTGAGCAATCCGTGCAGAGAGCCTGTCATTATCTCCAGAGCGGATTTCAGTTGTTGCCACTGTATCATTTTCATTCACAATGGGAATCACACCATTACGCAATAAAGCCATGAATGTTGCTCGCGCATTTAAGTTTCGTCTGCGCACTTCGGTATCTTCAACCGTTAACAGAATTTGGGCGACTTTCATCTGATAAGATTCAAAAACATCGCGGAAAATAGAAATAAGCTCAACCTGGCCAATGGCTGCTGCTGCTTGCTTATCATCTAAATTTGTATCAACAGAGGCTCCCATAAGTGTATTTTTACCAAGGCGAATCGCGCCAGAGCAAACCAAAATAACCTCAACACCTTGTTGGCGCAAGGACAATACGTCTTTCGCAAGAGACTCTAACCATGACTTTTTGATGTGATTGCTTTTTCTTTCGAGAAAAAGGTTCGAGCCAATTTTAATAACAATGCGCTTTAAAGGATATGAGAGACTGTGTTTGATTTGCACTACGGCGTCAGTTTCAGAATCTGCTTTTGAATCGCATTGTTTTTTTGGCATCTATATTTTTCCTCTTACTCATCCCGGACGATCATCTTTTAAGAATGTGTTCAGTATAGCAAATTATCAGTCATCTGAAAAGTGAATTCGATTTTGGCTTCAGAGCCGCTTCATAAAAAGTTGAATGAGGTTCATAACTAAAGTTATATTCAAAATGTTGCCACGCTCCTCGCCATCGGTGTGTATATTCCTCATACACGCAAAAAAAACAAAAACGGCTAGGTTACCCTAGCCGTTTTCATTATAAGTCTTAACTCAGATTAAAAGTCAAGTTGTGTACCAATGATACCAACATAACCTTTGTCTTTGTTATTACCACCAGTTAGATTCAGAGTAGGCTCTGTATTACCTGTTGGAATATTATTTCGATTGAACTTACGCTCAAACATAACAAGATCAGCAGCTACTTTGATACCTGGTGCTAGGTAGTATTGACCACCAATACCATATGATGTGTATTTACCATCTTTAGAGCTTCCGCCTAAATCTTCAAACAAAGCGTTTGCAGATACAGCCCATGGTCCATTTTCATAAGCAAGACCAACGTTCCATGCATTACGATCAGCTTTTCTAAGATTTGCAGCTTTGTTTTGTGCTGATTTACCGTTATCAACGTAACCACCACCAAGTGTCCAACCCATCCATTCTAGTTGACCACCAACATGCCATGCTCTGATGTCACGACGTTCACCAGCTAAAGCTGCGCTAGCATTTTTGTCTTCACCCCAAACATAAGCACCGCTTAGTCTAACTTCAACATCATCAAATCTTGTGAGGTAGTTTGCACCGAGTTCGATAATATCTTTGAAGTTCCCTTTGAGGTAGTTTTCTTGTTTGTTGATATTACCAGCAAGACCATTCACAACTGAAGCATCATTTGGAGATACATAGTCTCTTGCACCAGCTGTTACAGCAGTTGCATGAGTTTTTGTTCTGATAACGCCTTCACCTTTGTTAAATTCAGGTGCATATGAAAGACCAGCTTGGAAACCATACATACGTGGCATGTAAACTGTGATTTTTGTGCTTTCTGCTGAATCCATAGCTTTTGGACCAACTGATGAACGACTGTTTACATTTAACCAATCTTCGTAGTCACCGTCAACTGCTTGACCGAAACCGATTCTTTTTGTGTAGTAAGCTGTTTTGTCAGCTGCACCGTCTCTATCACCGAGCTCTAGACGACCACATCTGTTTTCCATCCAAATGAATACAACATCTGAATTAAAAATGCCATCTTTACCATCATCTGTTGATGCATTCATGTAAACTTCTGCACCATATTCTAGACCATTTTGTGCAACACCTTTTGCTTTGAAAGCAATTTGTGATTCTGTTTGGAAGTCACGGTTATTTGTTTCAGCAAATTTATCGTTGAAGAAACCAGCTTGGAAGCGAACATAACCACCGATATCTAATTTAGGTTTTGCTTCAGCAACTGTAGCGATCAATGCTGATGCAAAGAGAGCTGTTGTTCCGAGCAAAATTTTTTTATTTAACTTTTTCATTTTGTCTCCTGTTTATTTTTGACGTCTTTTTTTGTTTTTCCATTTTTGGTATACAAAATTGCCAAATCTTTGTTTGACAGGATCAGTTTACAGAGGGTTTTAAGCATTCAACAATAGAAGTTTGATTTTTTATATGACTTTTTTTTCATTTGTTGTAATTTTATCACAGCCTATTTTTAAAAATGGCATCATATTAATCTTGCTTACTCTCCATCATCAACTACGATTTTTAATTTAGATAGTCGTCATTCAGAGCCACCTCATTAGGAGGTGGCGTGGAATCTCAATAAATCAACAGTTAACGCAATGCTTATTGAAAACTGCAGAGACTCCACGCCCTCCAAAAGGAGGGCTCTGAGTGATGGTACTAATTTATCTTACATTGAGTGAAGAGCACTTGGCTCTGGATGACCTCCTTGGCTTGCTAATCACCACCCTTTAACCCAAAAACATTAAATCGCCTCATAGGCTTCAGAGTAATAATAGCGATAAATTGCATCCACACTATCTATTGCAATGAGCTTTCCCCTTTTCAACAAAATGGCCTTATTACAAAATTCATGGATCAGTTGGTCAGCATGAGTGCTCATCACTAAAATTTTTGACTCATGCATAAAATCAGCCATGCGTTGCTTCGATTTATCCATAAATTTTTTATCACCCGCGCCAAAAACTTCATCAATCAACAAGATGTCAGGCGCTCTATCTGTTGCAACAGAAAAGCCAAGGCGCATCTTCATCCCCTCAGAATACGTCCTGACGGGCATATTTAAGTAATCACCCAGTTCTGTAAATTCTGCAATTGCATCCATCCTGCGACGCGTCTCTTGAATATTCTTTGTTCTAAACAAACTCATCTGAAAAAGATTCTCATAGCCGGTCATATCAACGCCCAAACCAACCGTCGTACTAAATAAGGTAGCCAAAGATCCCTTGCTTAAAAGACGACCCCTTGTTGGTTTATAAATGCCAGCTAAAACTTTCAGCAAAGTGCTCTTCCCTGCACCATTATGGCCAATGAGAGCAACGCGATCCCCCTCTTCAAATTTAAAAGACACATCATCCAATGCATTCACAATAAAACAAGATCCTGATTCTTGGCTAATGCGCCCCCCCGCAACCATGTGTAAGAATTTCTTTTTTAAACTCTGGGTCTGATGGTTATGAATTGGATAGTCAAGAAAGAGATTTTCGGCAATAATATGTGTCATTTATTTACACCCAATAAACCAGACGATGTCTATATTTCTTTAATAAATAAATAGAAACAACAGCTGTTACAATTAATAAAACAATAGAAACGGCATAATTCGTTACGGTTGGAACTTTACCTAACAAAGGAGCACGAATTAATTCAATAAAGTGAAAGAATGGGTTGAATTCAACCAGGATTGCTCTTTTCCCAACGATCGCTGAAGGTTGCCACAGAATAGGCGTCATCAGAAAAATCAGCATCGTCACTGAATTCACCATAGGGTGTAGATCGTGAAACCGAGAGGCTAGCATACCCAATATAACCACACAAAAATACCCAATAAGAATGAGCAACAGGAAGTTTGGAATAAAGAGAAATGTTTGAGGCAAGATCGGGACTTGAAAAACAATCATGACAAACATAATAATCACAAAATTATGCGCATAAACAATCAAATTTTTAATGAGAAATGACGAGACATAATAAAATATTGGTAACTTCACATTTCTCATCACCATTGCTTGCTCAAAGAAAAATAATGGCGCCTCTAAAATCAGAGAAGAAATCAAGCCCCAGGTAATGTATCCAACCGTAACATAAGGGAAAAAAGAATTCAGATCGGCACCAAAAACACTACCCCATATTAATCCAAGAATTAATATGGTTATACCCGCACTAATTGTGAGCCAAAAAGGACCTAACGTTGTTCGTCTATATCGTCCTTTAATATGAGCATAAGCACTATAAGCAGCGATCGGTAATAATTTAACGGCGTCAATAAACTCTTCCTTAAAAACGCCATCTTCGCTATTATTTTGATTATTTTCCATTCTCTTACTAACCCTAACCTCAACTATACCGTTTTCACTTGGTGATTTTTCACCTTTGAGCGCACCTGAGCCTTAGGACCTAAATGTTCAGCCTGTCTTTTATGAGCCAATTCAATTTGCTTTTGTCTTTCTTCAGCACTCATTTTCTTGTCAACCGTTGTCTTATTGTGACATTTCGGACAGCATACACCTTGTACATAATGTTCTGAAGTCATTTCCTCTTGTGTCAATGGATGGCGACACCCAAAACACATTTCATAATCACCAAGCTCTAGCCCATGCTTCACTGAAACACGGCCATCAAAGACAAAACAATCGCCTTCCCACAAGCTTTTCTCAGAATCTACGCATTCCAAATATTTCAGAATACCACCATTCAAGTGATAGACCTCCTCAAAACCATGCTGCAGCATATATGAGCTTGCTTTTTCACACCGAATACCGCCTGTGCAAAACATGGCAATCTTCTTATGCTTTTTTGGATCAAGATTCTTTTGAACATAGTCAGGGAACTCACGAAAAGTTGTGGTTTTTGGATCAACTGCTCCTTTAAAGGTCCCAATTTCAACTTCATAATCATTACGCGTATCCAGAATGAAAACATCATCCTGTTGAATCAAATCATTCCAATCTTCTGGATCAACATAAGTGCCAACTACTTTATCTGGCCGAACAGATGAATCTCCAATCGTGACAATTTCTTTCTTTAAACGAATTTTCATCCGATGAAAAGGCATTGTTTCTGCGTAAGACACTTTATAAGGTATCTCTCCGATACCACCTAACACTCCTAACGCCTCAAGAACAAAGCGTAGGTCCTTTGCATCGCCCGCGATTGTCCCATTCACACCTTCATCTGCAACAAGCACTGTCCCTGTAACAGCCAAATGCTGAACAGCTTCATCCATACGCGATTTTAAAGCAACCTTATCCTGAATTGCAGCAAATTTATAAAATGCAAAAACATCGACCATTTTTAATTCCATATCATCAAAAAGATTATCGTTTTGTATTTAACGATAAAAGTTTTGAAAAATCAAGTGCTGGCATCGCCTTATGATAAAAAAATCCTTGCCCATACAAGCAACCGGCATCAAGCATGAACTTTTCTTGCTCTGCAGTCTCAATGCCCTCAGCAATAATGGTCATATCAAGCTCATGGCCTAACTTAACCAGCCCCTTTACAAGCTGAGCTGTACTATGCTGATCTGACAAATGATGAATAAATTGCTTGTCAATCTTAATTGTATCAATGGGCAATTGATGCAAGAAGGATAAAGATGAATACCCCGTGCCAAAATCATCAAGACAAAGCTTAACGCCAATATCCCTCAACTGACCCAAAATCTCTTGAGCCCTATCTATATCTCTCAGCAAAATACCTTCCGTCAACTCAATGCTCAGCAATTCGGGTTTTATGCCATATTCTTCAATTGTTTCGCGAATAATCGTAATAAAATTCTGATCAACCAACCACCTCATCGACACATTTAACGAAACATTTAACTCGTAACCAGCCTTTTGCCATTCAACCATGTTATGACATGTGTCTTTCAATATTTTTTCACTGAGCTGAACAATCAATCCACTCTGCTCACAAATGGATAAAAACTCTTCAGGCAAGGCAATCGAGTCGTCTTTTTTGTGCCAACGTGACAGAACCTCTGCCCCAACAACTCTTTTTGTTTTCAAATCCAAAATTGGCTGAAAATAAGTCAAGATTCCTTCATTTTTAACAGCAAACTTAATCTCACTCTCAATCTTCTCATAAACTTCAGATAAAAAAGGCCTTCTAGGTTCTGCAAAAACATAAGATGTTCCCGCTATATCAGATGCACGATACATTGCCTCTTCAGCAATTTCTACCAATTCAATCGGTGTTTTTCCTTGATCTGGATAGATGGAAACGCCAATACTTGCTGCAACATGGTAGCTTTTAGCCATCACATCAACCGGAATCTCTAAAACATCCACAAGCCGGTTTGCGATGATTCTGGCATCGTTCTTATGAGAAAGTCCTGTCAACGCCAACACAAATTCATCTTCATGAAAGTGACCAAGAATATCACCCTTCCGATCCAACTCTTGAAACCGATCAGCAACAGCTTTAATAATATTATTCTGAATCAACTTGCCATAATGACCGTAGTTTCTTTTAAAATAATCAAGATGGATAAAGAGAACAGCTGCCTTTTTACGAGACCTTGCTGTTGTGTTCAAGGCGGTCTTCAAAAGACTCAAAAAGAAATTCCGGTTTGGCAGACCTGTGATTTTATCAACAGGGCGTATTTTTTCGAGCTCAATATCTTTCTGGATCCGCTCAATTTCACGCTCTAAAATAGCATGCAACATCTTTAAAAGAGATAACCTGGCATTATCCCACTTCCCATGCATCTTTGAAGTCGCCAGACAAAGAACTGAAGACAACTCATCCTGATGAGCAAGGGGCAGAAAAAGACAAGAAGTTACATTCGCTTTATCTAGTTCATTCTTATCTTGGCTTTCAGCCTTTAAATCCTTACGACTATCCGAAATAATCACGTCATTAATATGTAAAAGGCGATTGAAAAAATATGGAGTTGCCTCCATTGACAAGGTCATGACCTCAGTAAGAGGCTCTTTATCATCTGAATCCACCCAAACATACTGCGGGATTAATTTTTCTGTTTCACGTTCAAACTGATAGAGAACAATATGCTCGACATCCACAAATGTTCCCAACAACGTCAGTGCCGTTCTCATTTGCTGATCCAAAAGCTCAGCTGTCTGGTGATGCGTGATAAAATTATTGATAAAGAGCTGAATCAATTCTTGCAGAGGATCAATCTTCTGCTCTGGTGTTGGATGTTGAATGGTTAAAACTGGCAACTCCTTGTTTGAGAATTGGCAGAACAAATCCATTGAGGTCTGAAAGCTATAAAAAGAAAGGCGACGAATCTCATCACTTTTTGATAAAAGAGCCTCATCGAGCTCTTGCTTCGTTAGGACAACAAAGTGACAATGATCCTCAGTTGTAATGGTGTAGGTATTCGGCTCATCAAAAAAACAAGACTCCCATCCAAAGAGGCTAAGTGGTTTTGAATATTCAATTTTACGCCCTGTTGAATCAACAATCGAGACAACACCTTTTTTCAGCAAATAAATACGATGTGATACCTTACCAGATTCGAGAATTACGGTGCCTTTTAAATATTGCGCAGGCGTCCCTTTAGCAAATATTTTATGATCTCCAAGACGGATAATACTCATACGTTAATCCTATTTATTTTTTATTTATGATATTTTACTCAATATTCACATAGAAACACCAGAGAAAAATGCAGAATTATTTTATCAGATTGACAGTTTCATAGCGCTCAATCTAATCTAATAATGAATAAAGCGATTAAATCACATAAAGGACAATTTTTCATGAAAAAAATCTTTTTGAATTTCAAAGCGAATAAAACATCCCCTTTCTTTTGGATTAAAGTTGTTGCGCTGATTGACTTTCTTGCTGCTTTGAGTATTGTGACATCTGTTCTCGTGAACGTTTATATGAATCATCAAACGAACGTCTTTCTTAATCAGTACTTAAGTGAAATTCTCATCACCCTCGGGCTGCCCCTCCTCTATTTCGTCCTTTTCCATTTTCTGCCTGAAAAACGGATCAATCTTCAAATTGTCAAATACTTCTGCCTTATCCAAATCCCCGCTTTTAATCTTGGATTTGTGGGTTATAAGCTTGGCCTGATGCTGCCTCTTTTTGTCACTTACGAAAAGCAAATCATTGATGCCGTCAAAACAAATTTAGCATTTAACGTTTCATGGAATGTCGGGCTTGACTCCTGGATCGCCTACGATGCCTCAATCCCTTTCACAGTCGACGGATTAGGCATCAATCTTTTTGCACTTGCAATTTTCCTCTTAACAACCTATAAATTAAAGAAAACAAGACGATAGAATATTCTTCAATCAACAGGCCTTAAAATTGCCTTAGGAGCAAGTCATGAATTTAGCTGAAATTAAGGATAACGTTGTTCCTCCTTATGTCTCAGACTTTTTATATAATGAAGGCTTTGATTACGCCAACCGCATTTTCTATGCAATTCTGATCCTTGTTATTGGTTATTATTGCGTGCGCTTTGTCAATATGTTCACCCAAAAGGTCTTAAAGAAAGCAAAAATTGAAAGCAGTATCCGGTCTTTTTTAACCAACATTATCAAAGCTCTTTGCTACACTTTTATTGTCATTGCTGCTTTAAGCAAGATAGGAATCGATACAACGTCCATGGCTGCTGCCATCGCCGCTGCTGGTCTTGCTATCGGTCTCTCCTTACAAAATTCACTTTCTAACTTTGCCGCTGGTGTTATGATTGTAATCTTTAAATTCTTCCGGGTTGATGACTTTATTCAAGTCGCAGATATAGAAGGAACAGTTGAAGAAATCAGTATTCTCACCACAACCCTCATCGCAAAGGATAATCGAGAAATTATCATCCCTAACAGCCAAATGATTTCGGGCCATCTTATCAACTATAGCAAAAAGCCAACCCGTCGTGTGGATATTGAAATCGCTGTTAGCTACGAAGAAAACATCAAAACGGTTCAAAATATTTTGCTGGATATCTTAGCGCAAGATCCTCGCATCTTAGCCGATCCTAAACCAGATGTTGTCGTTGGACGTCTTGATGAAAATGCAGTTCATTTTTACGTCAGACCTTGGGTTCTCAATGCTGATTATTGGCCTGTCAAATTTGACCTGCTTGCCAATATCAAAACGGCAATGGATCGGGAATCTATCCTCACGCCATGGCTTACCTACGAGCGCGGCACAAAACATCCTTAAAAGGTAATAGCCCGATGATATCCGATATAGAATATAAGCGACTTCTTGACATTGAAACAGCTTTATTAATCCTACAAGCCAGAACCACAAAAGAAAAAGGATTTATTGGAGAAGATAAAAGCGTAGCATTACTAAAAGATATGCTCAATACTAAGGAGCCAGAGGAGTACTCGCCGCCTCTTGAGCCTGAGTCTTTTTAATCACACGCCACTTTGCAACATTTTTGAGATGCTCATCATAGGTCACAGCAAAGACATGACCGCCCTCACCGTTTGCAACGAAATAGAGATAAGCACTCTTTTCTGGATTCAACACAGCCTCAATTGATTTTTTACCCGGGCTACAAATCGGCTTTGGCGGCAAGCCCGCATGTACATAAGTGTTGTAAGGAGACAGATCTTTCAAATCTATCAAAGTCAAATCTCTACCCAGATCAAACTTACCTTCCGTTAGACCATAAACAACGGTTGGATCAGCCTGCAAAGGCATTTTAATCGCCAGTCGATTTAAATAAAGACCCGCAACCAATGGCCGTTCAATCGGTAAAGCTGTTTCCTTTTCAACAATCGAGGCAAGTGTTAAAACTTCCTCCTTTGTCGTTAACATCATACTCTGATCACGCATGGCCCAGGCCTTATCAAAAAATGTTACCATCTCCTTCTTCATACGCAATACCATATCAGATCTTGTATCACCATAGGTGTAATTGTAAGTCTCAGGCATCAGCTCACCCTCATCAGGTAAAGGTGTCGGCAAAACGCCTGAAAGCCTTTCCGCAGCCTCAACAAGATTGAAAATTTCGCGCATTGTAAGCCCTTCTGGAATAGTCAATTGATGCACAATAGACTCGCCCTTCACCAAAATATCAACCACCTCTTGATAGCTTGCTTTTAATGGAAAAAGATATTCACCTGCCCGTAATGATTTATGTTTTTGAGACAGCGCAACATAGGCTTTGAATAAAAAAGCATCCCGAATAACACCAGCAGATTCGAGCTGATCTGCCATTTCATGGATCGATTCACCCTTTTCAATCAGAGTGATCCGATCTTCTGGCAATGGACCCGAACGCATAAAGTCATAAAAAGAACCCAAAGCAATGAAAGAAATGAGTAAAATAAGACTCAAAAAGAGGATTATCCATTTATTGGCTGATGTCATGTAAAGTATTTTCCCCCGGGTTGATCGTTCTTATTTTAAGTGAGTCAGGAAAATAACTCAAGATTAGATTCAAACGACTCAGAATAACACATTAGAAGGATATGATGGAAGAACGACATAAATGCGTTTCTAACCCTCACCATTGTCAGGTATGAAAGAGTCAAAAATCTTGATGAAAGTTCTTCGTCATTGCGAGCCGGTCGGAGACCGGCGTGGCAATCTTATGGATTTGAAAGAGAAGATCGCCACGTCGCTAACGCTCCTCGCGATGACGATAGTACATATCATCTATTCTGGATATAACAAAGAAATAAGGCTATAAAAAAATCTTCATATAGCCCCTCATAACAAAAATCACTCAGCAGATTAATCCACTGAGTGATTTAAACTTTACAAAACAAACGTAAACTCTTAGAACTTCAAGCCACCAAAACGATTTTCGAAGGCGTTACCTTGGTTTGATGAAATCACACGATGCTGACCTGTGTAAGCAGGATGTGACAAAGAATCAATCTCTAATGTCATTGTATCGCCTGGTTTACCCCAAGTTGTTCTCATTTTTACTTTTGTACCATCTGTTAAAATCACATTGATTTCATGGTAGGCTGGATGCGTATTCTCTTTCATAACGTTCCTCATTTTTAAAGGCTTAATTGAATTTGACTCCCATTTATAATATATGAAACACCAAATTGCAAGGGATAATTTCAAAATAATACAAGCCACTGAAAAATAGAAATCTTGAGAACCGTCATTCAGAGCCACCTCCCTTAAGAGGTGGCGCCTGTCCCGCCGAAGCACGCAGTGCGTAGAAGGATGGAATCTCGTCATTATACCAATGATAACATTCTTTATTGATAAATCGTAGAGACTCCACGGGCTCTCTTCAGAGAGCCCTCTGAGTGACGATTTTCGAGCATTCTTAAACCTTAAACTGGCCTCACACCAAATGATCGGGCATATTCAGATTACGCTTCGTCAAACAAAGCATTGCTCCTGCACCAAAGCCTAGGGCTAGCATGGAAGATCCTCCGTATGAAATAAAGGGAAGCGTCATCCCTTTGGTCGGAATCATGTTCAAGGCTGATGCCATATTCACAAAAGCTTGCGTTCCGAACTGAATCAAAAGACCGCCCATGGCAAGGGTGATAAAATCATTCCTCTCTTTCATCACCTTCATAAACCCACGCAATAGCAAGGCCAGAAACAAGAAAACCAAGACAAGACACCAAATCAAACCAAACTCTTCTCCTGCAACTGAGAAGATAAAGTCAGCATGAGCATCTGGTAAATACATCTTAACCGTTCCCTGCCCTGGACCTGTGCCAAAAATATGGCCATTGATAAAGGCATCAAGCGATTGATCAATCTGATAATTATCACCAGCCGCCGGATCCAAAAAGCGATTGATACGACTCGAGAAGTGAGGAAAGAAAAAATAGGCCAACAGCGCCGAGACAGCTGCAATCGCGGCCAAAACAACCAGATAAATAATCGGAAGACCATTTAAAAAAATCTGCCCCATCCAGCTGGTGATTAAAAGAAAGCTCATCCCCATGTCAGGCTGCAGAATTAACAAAGCCAGGCAAACAAGAAAAAGCCCCGTTGCCAGATATTTCCCTGGAAAGAGCTTCTTTTTATTCTGATGCGCCAAAAGTGAAGCTGTCACAATAATGAAAAAAGGTTTCAAGAATTCTGATGGCTGAATTGAAAAACCACTAAAATGGAGCCATCTTTTCGCCCCTTTAATCTCAACGCCAAAAAATAAAGTCAGAACAAGCAGCACTAAAAAGACAAACAAAATCGGATAGCTTACTTTTTCTAGCTGAGAGGGCGATAATAAAGATGTGCCTAAAATCAACAAGAGCGTCGGAACCAGCATAAAAAAATGACGCTGCACAAAGTAGTACTGAGGCAATCCAATCCGAACAGCCACAGACGGACTCGCTGCCACAATCATAACAATTCCGTACAAGATCAAAGCCAGCAAAATGTAAAAAATGGTCCGATCAATTGTCCACCACCATCTTGCCAAAAAAGAGGTGTTGGTTCTTGAAAAACTAATCATAGATCACACCAACCTGTTTTTGACCAGCAAAGTGCTGCTGGACAAGATCCATAAAGTAATCACCCCGATGCTCAAAATTTTTGAATTGGTCAAAGGATGCACAGGCTGGTGATAACAGAATCGTTCCCCCTTCAAGACCTGCTTCTATCGCATCTTGTGAGGCTTGTAAAAAAGCTTCATCCAATGTGTTAAATCTTTCCACTGCAAGTTTTTTGGTCAGCCATGGCTCAAAAAGACCCGCTGACTCGCCATAAAGATAGGCTTTTTTGATCTTTGTGTAGAAGGGATCAAAGCAATCAAATGAGCTACTCTGATCGGATTTTGGAACACCGCCAATGAGCCAAAAGATAGAATCATAACAAGACAAAGCCTTAGAGGCTGCGTCCGGATTGGTTGCCTTGCTATCATTGATGATCTCAATGCGATTAATCTTTGTCACCAATTGCTGGCGATGTTTCAAGCCCGGAAATGACCGAATATGACTAATCACCTCAAAGGCTGGCAAGCCAAGCGCACGACAAGCAATATAGGCGGCTAGAGCATTTTGATGGTTATGTGCGCCTCTTAAAGCACTCATCTCATTAAAATCAGAACTAAATGGCTCTTGATTAGGTAACTCATCACAAAGCCATCCATCCCTCATCCTCGGCAAACCGTCATAGACCTGATTCACACACAAAGCATATACATTCTTTATTTTGCCAGATTGCGTAAATTGATCATAAATTGCTTTGGTTTCAGGCTCTTCAATGCCAATAATCGCGGCTCCATCCTTTTTGGTCATCTCAAATAGTTTCGCTTTAGCCTTGACATACTCTGCCATCGTTCCATGATGCGACAAATGATCTTCAGTGATATTCAAAAGAATTGAGACATCGGACTTCAAAAAACCACTCATCTCAAGCTGGTAGGATGAAAGTTCAAGCACATAAACACCATCAGCACCAAGTGGATCAAGCGTTAAGGCTGCTGTTCCCAAATTACCACCGCACGATGTCTTCAAACCACTTTGCTCCAAAATATGATGAATCAAAGCCGTTGTTGTTGATTTACCATTTGTCCCTGTAATGCATACATAGCGCGCCTGAGGTTGAGAGAGTGCCAGGATATCAATATCTGTTGCAATTACTGTTTGATGCGCATTCGCCTTTGTAATGAGCGGATGGATTTCTGGAAAATAAGCAGGTATGCCCGGGGACCAGAGTAAATAATCAATATCTGCAAAATCCGCCTCATACAAATTCACAAGCGGAATTTGAGCCTCAGCTGCTCTCAAGCGTGCTTCTTCCTGATCATCCCAAGCGCACAGCTGCGCATCAGCCTCACGCAAGGCTTTACAAATAGAAAGCCCCGTTACGCCTAGCCCCATCACGGCAACTTTTTTTGCTTTTAAAAATTGTGGAACGATCATCTGAGACTCTCTTACCTTAGCTTTAATGTTGAAAGACCAATAAGAGCGAGAATAACAGAAACAATCCAAAAACGAATCACAATTGTTGGCTCAGACCATCCTTTTTTCTCAAAATGGTGATGGAGAGGTGCCATTTTAAAAACACGTCTTCCCGTTAATTGAAAGGAAGCAACCTGAACCATCACTGAAACCGTCTCTAGAACAAAGAGTCCTCCGATAATCGCAAGAACAATCTCATGCTTTGTAATCACACTCATTGTTCCCAAAGCACCACCCAATGCCAAAGATCCCGTATCTCCCATAAATATAGATGCAGGAGGTGCATTAAACCATAAGAAACCAAGACCAGCTCCAATCAAAGCGCCACAAAAGACGGCAAGTTCACCTGTTCCAGGCACATGATGCAAATGCAAATAATCAGCAAAGATCAGGTTCCCGACTAAATATGAAATCAATCCAAAACAAGCAACCGATATAATCACAGGCACAACAGCCAACCCATCAAGGCCATCTGTTAAATTCACCGCATTGCTACTGCCTATAATGACCAAAACCGCAAAAGGGAAGTAGAAATAGCCCAAATTCAGTAATAGATCTTTGACAAACGGAAAGGCTAACTCCATCGACAAAGGCTCTTCCGTTGCAAAAACTGTTAAAGAAACAGCTACGGCTGAAATCAAGATTTGGTAAAAGAGCTTCTTTTTCCCAGAAAGACCTTTTGCATTTTTCTTTGTCAGCTTCAAATAGTCATCCATAAACCCAATAAACCCAAAGCCCATCGTGACCAAAGCAACCACCCAGAAATATAGGTTTGTCAAATCAATCCACAAAAGGCTCGAGACCATTGTTGAAAAAAGAATCATAAGCCCGCCCATTGTTGGCGTGCCCTTTTTCTGGAAATGACTCTCTGGTCCATCATCGCGAATCGGCTGACCATCCGTTTGCTTATAACGGAGATATCGAATCAACTTTGGACCGACATAAAAGCATAAAAGCAGTGACGTGACAATCGCACCACCCGTCCGAAAAGTAAGATATTTAAATAGCTGAAACAATGAAAATTCATTTGCAAGTGGAAAGAGAAAATTATAAAACATGGTTGGCCGTTACTTTCAAAGAAGAGGTTGAAGATTGAGTGCGATCATCTTGATTGTATGTCATTTTTATGAATTGTATAAGCTTTTCACGCAGCAATTTTAATTTCATCCCGGCTGAAGCTTTAAGTAAGAAAACATCACCTTCATGAATATCATTTTTAACTTGATCCCATAATTCATCAGCTGTTTTAGCATATGCCCCCTTCTGAGACACCGGTAATTCTTCATATAAGCCCTGCATCAATGGACCACAACAATAAATCCGATCAACTTTTGATGTGATTACTTCTCGCAAATCTCGATGCAAATTAGGCCCTTGATCACCCAATTCAAGCATGTCACCCAAAATGGCAATGCGTCTTTTCCCTGGCAAATGAGAAAAATGCGCCAATGATCCACGCATTGAAACGGGACCTGCATTATAACAATCGTCAATGACAGCGATATTCCCTGGCAAATTGATTTCCAACCCTCTGCCTTCAGCTGGCGCAACATGCTCGAGAGCCTTGATTCCTAGTAAAACATCCAAACTCAATACATCAAGAACAAGAAGAGCGGCAAGACTATTCAGCACCAAATGAGCGCCAGGCATCAAAAAATCATAAACATATTCTTTGCCCGCCATGCGTACAATCATCTCTGTTTTATCTGGTAGAATATTCGCCTTTTCAAGATAGGCATCTGCAAGATGTGTTGTCCCAAATGTCTTGACTTGTAAACCCTTTTCCATCGCCCTTTGGTGCAAAAGAGCAAAATACGAATTGTCGATGTTAAGAATCGCAAAACCGCCCTCTTTCATCCCATGAAAAATTTCAGCCTTTGCTTCCGCAATACCTGTGACTGACTCAAAAAATTCGAGATGCACTGCCTCAACATTTGTAATAATAGCAACATCAGGCCGCGCTAGGCGAGAGAGAAAATCAATCTCACCCTTATGATTCATACCCATTTCAAAAATAGCAATCTCTGCATTGCGAGGTAAGCGTGATAAGTTTAACGGAAGACCAATATCATTGTTAAAATTACCAATCGACCCATAGGTGAGCGCTTGATCTTTTAAAACTGTCGTGACCAAATTCTTTGTACTTGTTTTACCAACAGATCCTGTGATTGCAACAACTCTTGCCTTTGTTCTTGCACGCGCAGCTTCTGCCAATTTTTGCAAAGCCTTTAGCGAATCAGCAACCAGAATCGTTCGCTCCTTCAAATGAGCTGGAATCTTTGAGGCTTCATCAGCAATAAAATATATCGCCCCTTTTTGATTTGCCTCTTCCAGAAAATCATTGGCATTAAAGTTCGGCCCTTTAAGAGCAATGAATAAATCACCCGCCTTCAAGGCCCTTGTGTCAATCGACACACCCGTGACAACACCTGCATCGATAAGATTTGATGCAAAAACATCATTTAATTCTGAACAGGTCCATAGACTTGTATTTACACTCATTTTCTTACACCTATTGCCTCAAGGGTTTCATGAAGAGATGACACAATGTCTTTGGCAACAATCTTATCATCAAAAGGTAAAATTTCACCCTTGATAAGCTGACCTTGCTCATGACCTTTGCCTGCTATAATTAAAGTATCGCCAAGATGCAATTGCTTAATCCCATATTCAATTGCTGACCTGCGATCCCCGATCTCAATGCCTTTCGGACAATAATCCAGAATCATGCGCCTGATCATAGCCGGATCTTCTGACCTGGGATTGTCATCCGTTACAATCGCTATGTCTGCATATCGCTCAGCAGCCTTGCCCATCTCGATACGCCTATTTGGATCGCGATCGCCACCTGATCCAAAAACAACATAGAGTTTTCCAGTCGTAAAACTTTTTGCCTCTTTTAAAATTTCTACCAAAGCATCACCTGCATGAGCGTAATCTACAATAATGCGCGCACCATTGTGAGACTGAATCGGCTCCATCCGCCCTGGCACAGCCTCAATTTGCGGTACAACAGCGAGCACCTCGTCCAGCGAATAGGCCGAGGCCATACAGATCCCAATTGCTGCCATCAGGTTATAGGCCTGAAAATCACCAAAGCAAGGCAACAAAACAGACTTTGTTTCACCCTTAAAACGAAAGTCAACCAATAGACCCATTTGGTCTGGAGTGAGCTTCATGATTTGCAAATCAGCTCCGTGTCCACCATAGGTTTGGACCTGAACAGCTTGCTCTTCACACAGCTGAACAAGCGATGCCGCTCTTGCATCATCTTGATTGATCAGGCTCATTTTTAAAGTCTCTCTAAAATCAGTAAAGAGCCTTTGTTTTGCTGCAAAATAATCATCCATATCCCGGTGATAATCAAGATGATCTGGCGTCAAATTCGTGTAAGCAGCATAAGATACACGAGCGCCATGTAATCGATACTGATCAAGGCCATGCGATGATGCCTCAATCGCCATGTGATCAACACCCGCCTCTTTTGCCTGTCGCAGCACATCATGCAGCGTAATGGCATCAGGCGTTGTTAATTTCCCTGGAATAACCAGAGCCTTTGAATAAAAGCCAAGCGTACCCAAAAAGGCAGAAGGCAGACCCAGCTTTTCCCATATTTGATAGCAAAACCAAGCTGTTGACGTTTTGCCATTGGTTCCTGTCACTGCAGCAATATGCAGTGGTTGCAGCTCATAAAATCGCGCGGCCATTTGCGATAAATCATAGCGCGGATTCTTTGAGCGAATCACAATCTTTTCAATCTCAGCATTGGGTGCTTCATAGCCGTCATGAACCAAAATGATAGATGCACCAGCTTTCAATGCTGACTCACAAAATTGTGTCCCATCTTGCTCTGAGCCCTTCAGAGCAAAAAAGAGACTCCCGGGCGCTACTTTACGAGAATCAAGACAAAGGGACTTTATGTCAAGCGCTAAGAGGTTTTTAGCCGCTGCTTGATCTGTCAAGTCCAATAGTAATAAGTCTTTTAATTTCATCCTCTCGCCCCAATACCTTCATTATATCGAAAAAATACCACCTTTGGTGAAAAAATTTATTTTTTTGTTGGCATATTTTGCTGATACAGGACTTTGATCACTTTATTATCGTCAATTTGAGGCACAGTTTGCGGCGTTAAATCAAGGATTGGGCCAATTTTTTCAATGATCTTTTTAGCTGTTGGCGCAGCTACCCAACCACCGGTCGCAAAGCCATAAGTTTCCTTTTTCCCTTTTGGCGCATCAACCATGACCATAATCACATATTTTGGATCTTGAATCGGGAAAGCACCAATAAAGGAGGATACACGCTCGTCTTGCTTATATGATTTGCCGCCTGCTTTCAAAGCCGTCCCCGTTTTTCCGCCAACTGGGTAGCCCTTAACAGCAGCTGCTTTTGATGTTCCAAGATCAACAGATAGGCGCATAATATGGCGCATCATGTGCGATGTCTTTGTTGACATAACTTGTTCTCTATCCTCAGCTGCCAATTCATCATCTGATTTTTTTAAAATCGTTGGCTTGACTTTATAACCGCCATTCACAACTGTACTCACAGCTGTAATATGCTGCATTGGGGTTACTGCAATACCATATCCATAAGCAATGGTTGCACCATTGATTTCACGCCATGAGGATGGAATGAGCGGATGCGCATTTTCGAGCAATTCAATTGGAGATTGTTCAAGATAACCGAGCTTTTTAAAGTAGGATTTCTGTGTTTCAACACCCATTTTTTGACTAATCAAAACTGATCCGATGTTTGATGAGTACATATAAATCTCAGGCACATTCATCACGCGCGCTTTTGGGTAAAAGTCCTTAATGGTAAAACGGCCCATTTTAAGTGGCGCTCTTGCATCAAACTGATCTTCGATCTTCACTTTTCCTGATTCTAAAGCAATGGCCGTATTGATGATTTTGAAAGTTGATCCATGCTCATAGTCACCTTGCGTAATACGGTTAAAGAGTCGATCTTCTTCACCTTTTCTCGCAGGCGTATGTGGATTGAAATCTGGTAGAGAAACCATAGAAAGCACTTCACCCGTATCTGAATCCATAATGGCTGCCATGCCGCCAATCGCATCGAACTGCGCAATAGTATCTTCCAATTCTTGATGAACAATATTTTGCAATCTCACATCAACGGATAACTGTATCGGCTTATCACCCTCATCGATCAAAGGCTCAAAAGCGCGCTCTGCACCCAAAAGTCCATGCCCATCCACATCCGTAAATCCAACAAGATGCGCCAATGTTTTACCGAATGGATAGAGCCTTTTTTGTTCAAGCTTAAAGTCGAGTCCCGGAAGGCCAAGCTTATGGAGCCTATAGTGCTCTTCAGGTGTAATATTACGCTTTAACCAGAAGAATCTCTTTTCGCTCTTCAAATTTTGAGTCAATGATTCCTTTGGCACATCAGGCAAAATATAATGAATTTTTTCAGCAGCTTGATCAGCATCTAAGATGAATTTTGGATCAATATAAGCAGAGGCTGTTTCAATACTCGTTGCCAGAATATGTCCATTTCTGTCGAGAATATTGCTCTTCATTGTCAATTGTTCGGCCTGTTCAGGCTCATGGTAATCCAAAAACTTAGGACTTGTGAAGGCCATTGTTTGGAAAAGCCGAATGGTGATGAACATAAAAAAGAGCGTAAAGCAAGTGCCGAGAAACATAAGACGGCCCTTGTATTTTTTATTCTCACGATAGAATGATGGCGCCTCTTGTGGGACCTTTTGAGCTGGCCCTGAACGCACTGTCATCCGATTGATCTTGATCTGATTTCTTTTCATTGAGATGCCCCTTCTGATGCAGAAGCCAAAGGAATCTCAATGCTTGAAGAAGCCGACTTCAACGGGATATCATTCAAAGACTTAATCTGTGTATTCATTGTTGGTTTCATTTGTAAAAATTTTTCTGTCAAAGCTTTCAGACGCTCAGGATCATTCAGATGCATCCACTCAGCTTGCAATAAGCGATAGGTTTCTTTTTCTGCCTTAATGGCCTTTTGTAACTGAACTTTTGTTTGCTCAAGCTCATGAACCTTATAACTTGTCTGGAACAAAAAGCTCGCAAGACCAACCCCTAGAATGACAAATAAAAAGAAAAGCCGTACCATTATGCAGCCTCCCTCATATGAACCATCTCAGCTGCCCGCAATTTGGCTGAGCGAGCGCGTGGATTCACTAACAATTCACCCTCACTGGCTTTGATAGCCTTTTTAGTGATCGTGACCAAAGGAAAGGATTTTTGATCATGATGCGCAAAAGGAACATGCCGTGACGGATTGGGCATATCGCCACTCTGAACTCTCATAAAATTCTTCACAATGCGATCTTCAAGTGAATGGAACGTCACCACAACAAGACGCCCTGCCTTTGAGAGCACATTTAAGGATTCATCTAAAACTGTCTCTAATTCATCCAATTCATGATTGACTGCAATTCTAAGCGCTTGAAATGAGCGTGTTGCAGGGTGAATCTGATCAGGACGCGGCGCACGCCCACGGATGAGAACGGAACAAATCAAATCTGATAATTCAGTTGTCGTCTCAAAAGGCTTGATCATGCGACGCTCAACCATGCGCTTTGCTAAAATGCGAGACTTTTTCTCTTCGCCATATTGATACAAAACATTCGCAAGCTCTTCTTCAGGCAATGAATTCACCAAATCTGCAGCACTCGGCCCAGATTTTTCCATCCGCATATCAAGGGGCGCTTCTGCCGTAAAGGAAAAACCACGACTCTTATCATCAAGCTGCGGCGATGAAACGCCAATATCAAGGACAACACCATCTACTTTTGTTTGATCTGCTTGTTTTAAATTACGTAAGCCTTGAGCAATATTTTGCGCCAAGTCTGAAAAACGACCTTCAATCATGGTAAAGCGACCTGCATAGGTCGGATCATTTTCCATATCTTGACCACATTTGACAGCATCAGGATCGCGATCAATCGCAATCACTCTGGTACCTTTCACATCAAGGATAGCTCTGGAATAGCCTCCACGACCAAAGGTCGCATCAACATAAACGCCATCTTGACGCGGGTTTAGATACAATAGCATCTCTTGAAGGAGGACAGGGATGTGCTCCTGATTCTTATTCTTATTATTGGTCTTATTATTCTTATTTATGTTACTCATCCCTGACCACCTTTCCCCGATCCATTCGAGAAAGATGGAATTTGGCTAAGTCGCAAGCCACGTTTTTTCGCCTGCTCTCTTGCCATATCTTGGTATTCTTTCAGACGCGCCGGTTCCCAAATTTGGAAAGTGTTCGAGCGCCCTACAAAGGCAACCTGTTCTGCAATTCCTGCAAATTCAATCATTTCAGCTGGCAGAATAATCCGACCCTCTGTATCAAAAGACAATTGAACGGATCCACCAAAAATTGTTGTTGCAATCAGGTCTTTTTCTTCTGGATCAATATCAAGCTTATCCAGATTCTCACTCAAAGTTTGCATATGAGATAAAGTGCAAGCTTCTAGCGCTTCATGATGAAGAGACCGAAAAACAATAACCCCTTGGAAATCGTTTGCTGGCAAGGCTGATCGAAAGGAGGCCGGTACAGAGACACGCCCCTTCTTATCAATCTTATTGTTATATGTTGAGAGAAATAAAGTCATTTCCCTGCCTTCCCATCTATTTGTCCTTTTTAGCGCCACGAAATTGATCAATTTGGAATTTTATGGTTATTTATGGGATATCATGGTTTCTTATGGACTGTCAATGGAATTTTATGATCATTTTGAGTTTTTTCACTCAAGCGACTCTAAATGCAACAGGTGTCATTATTTTCATCCCTGCGACCTGTCCATCCGAAGCCACAATCGCCTCGAAGCGTAGCGAAGACGGATGGTGTAGGGGGAAGGCAGGGATCCATGGACACCTCCGCGGGTGTGACAAAGTGGAGTGCAGTCTTGCAGAATTCAACATCAGTCATCCCGAACTGACCGTATGCTACCCTGAACTGACCGTATGCTACCCTGAACTGACCGTATGTCACCCTGAACTTGTTTCAGGGTCTCATCATCATTGCAGTAGATGCTGAAATAAATTCAGAATAACAAGAAAAGGCTGAGCGCCAACAAACAAAAAAGACGCTCAAAAGAGCGTCTTTTTTAAATTCAGAAATAGACTTTGGCATTACACCAAACACCAGATAAAATTATACTATGAACGAGGAGTGCAGTGTAGTTCACCTACATAAACGACGAGTGACCTGTCCACCGAAGCACACAGTGCGTAGGAGGAAGCAGTAGAATTTTAAAATGGTGTTTGGTATTAAGCATTGACCAATCTTAGATCGTCCACCATACGGCGTTTTGAGATTGGTTGATAGGCCTTTGCTGCATGTTCTGGGCAGTAGGGCAATTTCTCATGCGCCGGATGACCACAGAAATGAAACTCACAATCGCGCGGATCGCCAATCGGCCATTTACATTTTTTATCAGCAATACTAATGATGGTTGAAACCGGAGATGAAATACGTCTGACTTCTTTTTTCGCCCTGATGGAAAGACCAAGACGATGCGCCTTACCTATCACTGCATTTCGTGAGACCTCTCCGATTGCTTCTGCAATCTCACTTGCGCTCATGCCCTTGCCCCAAAGTTCTTTTAGTTTTTCAACACGTTCATCAGTCCAGCTCATTGAGTCCCCCTTTTTTGTTTTAATTGTAAAGATTTAGACTTAAAAAAAAGTAAACGTATTAACCGAAATCCAACTCATTCACACAAGATTTGGTCAAGAATAAAAAAACAATACAACATCTAGATATAAAATAAAAGCATAAAATAAAAAAATTAATAAATACAGTTAACTAGTATTAATAGAATTTTGACACTGAAAAAGTATTTGAGCTTCTTTTTATCCCTTAGGGCGCTAGAAATTCTCCAAAATCAATTATTTTGGCAAAATACCCACTATCTTCAACCCGGTCACTAACGCCATTGACGTGAATCAAAACGGGCCAGTAGGAGAATCCACGAGGTAGCTTTAATCTAGAAAGCCGCTCTTCCATTTCTTGAATAATATCAAGACCAACCTCATTCTTAGAAAATTTAATTTCGCAAACAAACAGATTATTAAATTTCGTTTGAATCATATAGTCAACCTGACACCCTCTCTTAGTCGATGTTTTTCTTTGAAAATACGGATTATCGATCACAATATCCTCAGGCCGAATATGCATTTTTTTTTGAATTAAGGACCGATTGTGTAGCACTAAATTTTGAAACTGCAAACCCATCATTGCATTCCACCCCGGCATATTATACAGGGATTGCTCTGTCATTCTGCCTGCCTCAATCAAGGGCAAATTTGGCTCGATAGATTTAAGATAAAAGCGCACATAATTATCGCTCAAACGGAATCGACTCAGGAAAGAGGGCTTTCCTGTCTTTGCGCTCCAAGTATAATCCCTTGATAAAAAGCTTGCCTTGACTAAATCTTCCAAATATGAACTGATCAACCCAGTCCTGCCAACTTCTAAGACATCGCAGATTGTTTGTATATCAGCAGGTCCATCAACTAAACAATTGATAATGTCCTTATATATTTTACTCCGACTTGAAAATAAATCTGAAAATACTTTTTCAAATTCATTTGTTAGAAGGCCGCCTTTTTTGAAGCAAAGCTGTTTTATATTAAATTCAGCAGGTTGACTTGGGTCAATCTCCTCGAGATATCTCGGAACACCGCCTGTCACAGAAAGAATCTTCAGCTTCTCATAGGCAGAAATTCTCGCACCCGATTTATTCCAGAACTTATTACAATCTTGCAAACTCAGCTCCTCCAAACCAAGAGTAAAAGATATTCTGCCCAAGAAAGCCGTACTTGATAAAATATTCTCATCAATCCATGAAGAAACTGATCCACACAGGATTAAAATAAGTTGGTTGTTTTTCTTGAAGGACTGATCCCATGCACTCTTAAGTTTCCCAAGAAAATTAGGATCCTTTGAACCCATCCATGATATTTCATCAAGCGAAATCACAACTTTCCCTTTTTGAGTTTGCTGGGCAAGAAAGTAAAATAAATCACTCCAATCATCCCCTTTGAGAGGCGGGGTCTTGAATATACGACTCAACTGCAAACTAAAATCATCACGCTGATCCTGAGCTGTCGTATCTGAAGTGGGGGGAAGACCAATAAAACTGAGCATTTTCAGATTCTTCCCAAACTCCTCAATAAGGCGACTTTTTCCAATGCGTCGCCGACCTTTAATAACAATCAGGCTTGCCGTTTTCTTATGCAGAAATCGCTTCATCTCCTCGAGTTCCGTCTCACGCCCTATGAAATTTGTCATTTACCACCCTCACATGATTCTACTAAGAATTAAGTATATGCGATTCTTAGTAGAAAAATCTAGTCAAAATTTCTACTAAGAATTCACTTTGTGCAATTTTTAGTATTTTGACTACCATCATCAATCATTTTAACCCTGCTAAAATGATTGACTAGTAAGATTAACCCTGCTCATCTTACTGAACAGTAAAATAAGCAGGGTTAAAATGATTAGCTCACGTTTACGTCAAGAACTTAAACGACAAATCCATTTGTCTGATTTAACCTGATATTGGGTTTTAAGCGAATCACGCTGCCTTCAGCAGGCCATGAATATCCAGCTCAGCCCAGACTTTTTGGAGTGAGGCCACCAGATGATCCATCATCGCATCATCATGAAAGGGCGTTGGGGTGAAACGCAAACGCTCTGTTCCGCGCGGAACAGTTGGGTAATTAATCGGCTGCACATAAATATGATGCTCACGAATCAAGAGATCGCTCGCTCTTTTACACAAAACCGGATCGCCAACCAATAAAGGAATGATGTGCGAGTCTGATGGCATCATCGGCAGGCCAGCTTTTTCAAACATGCCTTTTAACTTTGTAACACGCTCTTGGTGTCTTGTTCGTTCTTCTTGGCTATTCTTTAAGTGCTGAATACTGGCTTTTGCACCAGCTGTAATGGCTGGCGGCAAGGCTGTGGTAAAAATAAACTCTGGCGCAAACGACCGGATACAATCGATTAATGTTCTGCTGCCTGCGATATAACCGCCCATAACGCCAAAGGCTTTACCGAGCGTTCCTTCAATGATATCAATACGATCAAGACAGCTATCTCTTTCTGCAACACCAGCCCCTCTGTCACCGTACATACCAACGGCATGAACCTCATCAAGATATGTCATGGCATTGTATTTTTGAGCCAAATCGCAAATGGCAGCAATAGGCGCAATATCACCATCCATGGAATAGACAGATTCAAAAGCAATGATTTTAGGCTGATTGATATCGACCATTTTCAAAAGCTGCTCTAAGTGGTCAAGATCATTGTGCTTGAATATATGCTTTTCAGCGTTCGAATAGCGAATCCCAAAGATCATGGAGGCATGATTCAGCTCATCCGAAAAAATCACACAATTCGATAAAAGCCGTGGCAGTGTTGAAAGAGCTGCTTGATTGGCAATATAGCCTGATGTAAAAACAAGAGCTGCTTCTTTCTGATGAAGATCAGCCAATTCAGCTTCAAGCTCAACATGAGAATTATTTGTTCCTGAGATATTACGCGTACCGCCTGCTCCTGCTCCTGATCGATTGATTGCATTGATCATAGCTTCGAGTACCATTGGATGACGGCCCATTCCCAGATAATCATTCCCACACCAAATGACGATTTCTTGGTTTGTTGGGAGCGTTAGCTGGTTTTCGAAATCAAAATTGCCGCCATGACAGAGAGCTGCAGGGAAATTCTGTGCATTTCTCTCCAGATTTGTAAAGACGCGATAACGTCCTTCATTCCGGATTTCTTTGATTTTTTCTTCGAGAAGCGTCTGGTAATTCATATAACCCTGCCTTATTCTTTATTTTTCTTTCTATATTCTAAGAATTAAAACACAAATAACAAGCGAAATTATAGTGAACCTTCTTTTTTTAAGTCAGCATAAACTTCATCTAAAGCAGCGCTTAGCGCAGCTGTTAGGATATTCAGCTCATCTGGCGTTATAATCAATGGCGGAGAAATGCCAATGACATCTCCCATAGCACGTAAAATGACACCTCTTTTATGACATGCCTCAAAGACTCTACGTCCAACATATTGGCTTGGTGCAAACTCTTCTTTAGTCTTTTTATTTTTAACAAGCTCAACGCCAGCAATCAGGCCTACGCCTCTTACATTGCCGACAAGAGGATGCTCTGCAAGCTTATGAACAGCAGTCATCAAAACAGGTGATACTTTTTTGACATGATCCACAATGTTCAATTCATGGTAAATATTCAAATTCTCAAGAGCCAGAGCCGCGCAAACAGGATGGCCAGAATAGGTATACCCATGCGCTAAAGTGCCATGTTTTTGAGAAAGATCAGCCACAGCCTGATAGATTGAATCAGAAATGACAGTTGCTGACAAAGGCAAGTATCCTGAGGTTATGCCCTTGGCAAGCGTCATGATGTCGGGCTCAATATTGAATGTGTTCGATCCAAACCATTCACCCGTCCGACCAAAAGCACACACAACTTCATCAGCCACCATCAAAACATCATATTTTTTAAGAACCTTCTGGACCTTTTCAAAATAACCTTTAGGCGGATAAAAAACACCCCCTGCTCCAATGATAGGCTCAGCAAAAAAGGCAGCCACTGTTTCAGGACCTTCTTTTAAGATGAGATCTTCAATTTCTTTCGCAAGACGTGAGGCAAATTCTTCTTCACTTTCACCATCAAGACCGTAGCGATAGTAATGTGGACAAGTCACATGATTAATTTGCGGCAATGGCAAATCAAAATCCATATGCAAATGAGGCAGGCCCGTAAGGCTTGCAGCGCCGATTGTAACACCATGATAAGACTTAAGACGTGCGATGATTTTCTTTTTCTTTGGGCGACCCATGGCATTATTATAATACCAGATCATTTTGATGGCTGTATCATTTGCCTCTGAGCCTGAATTGGCATAGAAGATTTTAGGATTTTTAATGGGCAAAATTGCTCTCAACGCATGAGTCAGCTCAATAACTGGCATTGTTGACTTATGTGTAAAGTTATGGAAATACGACAATTTTCTGAGCTGATCAGCCGCTACTTGTGCAAGACGCTCATTTCCAAAGCCAAGATTGGTGCACCAGAGGCCTGCCATCCCTTCAAGATATTTATTCCCATCCACATCCCAAACATAACAGCCTTGACCGCGCTCAATAATTATTGCCCCTTTTTGTTCCTGAGCTCTTAAATTCGTAAAAGGATGAATGAAATCTCTATCAGCAGAGAGAATCTCTTCTTTATCCAGTTCGAATACATTGAGCGGGTATGACATTAAGACACCTTTCTTATTTTGATATTATTATTGTCCCTCTTTTTCATCCAAAAGTCAAATCGGAGCGGTATTTTACTCTATACAACATCTCGCTCTAGACTTTTGCTGACAATCTCATAGAGCTCTTTTGAAAGGTTTTGACTGGTCAAAATTCTTTCAAGCGCACGACACATATGAGCTGAGCGCACGTCATCATATTGACGCCAGCGAATGAGTGGACTCACAAGACGCACCGCTGGATGAGGATTAAACTGATTGATCGCGATAATTTGATCCGCCACGAAATTATACCCTTCGCCTGACACATGATGAAAGTGGGCATGATTATTCGCAGCAAACATGAGTAAAAGTGCATAGACTTTGTTCGGATTTTTTGCATCAAACCCTTGGTGTTCCGTCAATTTTTTAACAGTGGCAAAGGCATCGGAACGATTAGACAAAGCCTGCAATGAGAGCCATTTATTCACAACCAATGGATTGCTTTGCCATTTTGTATAAAACTCATCAAAAATCTCATCTCTCAATGCCGTATCACTGACATCAGCGATTGGGGCAAGGCCTCCGATAATATCCGTCATGAGCGGATGGGTACGAACTTGTTTCACACAAAGATCAATAGCCTCTGACTTTTCAGTCATGGCCATAAATGAAAGGCACATGTTCTTAAGAGCTCTTCTGCTTCTTTCAATACCCTCAAGCTGATCGAGATGACGATTCAAGCCTTGATAGATCTCCATGAAAGTATCATAGAAATGATGCGCAATTGAGCGTCTTAAAGCTTGACGCGCCTCGTGATTTTCATCCACCTTGATCGGTTGTTGATCAAGACCAAGCACTGTTTCTGATGGCAAAGACAGTAACTCTTTCTTCATCGCAGGATCAATCTTCGTATCCATTAAAATAGAGTCGATCGTCTCAGCCAGCAAGGGCTGCAATGGACCTTTCATTGACTCCATCATCACATGGGTCATGAGTCTTTGACCATTTTCCCAGCGATTGAAATCATCCTGATCATGCGCTGCCAGAAAAGCAACATCCTCAAGTGACTGATCAAATCGCAATTTAATTGGCGCTGAAAATCCTCTGAACAGAGACGCTTTTGGCTTTTCGGATATATTCTCAAACTTCAACTGAGCTTGTTCTGTCTCAAAAAGGAAAACTGAAGGTTGCCCTGATAAGGACATCTCTTTTCCCTTTTTGTCTAAAAGCGCAAATGACATCGGCAGCGTCAAAGGCTCTTTCTGCGGCTGGGTTTGCGACGGTTTTGTATATTGCCTTAGGTGCAATTGATATGTTCTTGCAGAAGGATCATATGATTCAGTCACAGTCACTTCTGGCGTTCCAGATTGTGAATACCATTTTCTGAAATGATCAAGGTTGATACCGCTTGCATCTTGCATCGCTGATACAAAATCATCACATGTCACGGCCTGTCCGTCATGACGGCGGAAATAAAGATCTGTTCCCATCCGGTACTTTTCAGGACCCAGAATTGTATTCATCATCCGGATGACTTCCGATCCCTTTTCATAAACGGTCGGGGTGTAGAAATTATCGATCTGAATATAATGATCTGGTCGAATGGGATGAGACATCGGCCCTGCATCTTCTGGAAATTGCGCTTGTCTCAAGGTTTTAACTTGCTGAATGCGCTCAACGCCATGACTATTCATATCAGCCGTAAAACAATGATCTCTGTAAACAGTGAGTCCTTCTTTCAAACTCAACTGGAACCAATCGCGGCATGTGATTCGATTTCCTGTCCAATTGTGAAAATATTCATGTGATACAACAATTTCAACACCCTTGTAATCATCGTCAGTTGCTGTTGCTGGATCCACAAGAATATATTTGCTATTGAAAATATTAAGACTCTTGTTTTCCATTGCGCCCATATTGAAATCAGACACAGCGACAATGTTGAAGATGCTTAAATCATATTCACAACCATATTGCTCTTCATCCCACTTCATGGATCTTTTCAAACAATCCATTGCATAGACGCATTTGCTTGCCTGCCCGCGTTCTGCATAAATATGCAGATCCACATGACGACCTGACATGGTTTTGAAGGAATCAGAATGACAATCAAGATCACCTGCAACCAGGGCAAAAAGATAACAAGGCTTTGGGAATGGATCATTCCATACGGCTTCATGTCTGTTATTCTCAAGCGATTTTGCCTCAATCAAATTTCCATTTGAAAGCAATACAGGATATTTTTTATGATCCGCCTCAATACGCACCGTGTAAGTCGAGAGAATATCAGGCCTATCAATAAAATAAGTGATATTCCTAAAGCCTTCAGCTTCACATTGCGTACAAAAAATCTCATTCGATTGATATAGGCCCTTGAGTTCAAGATTCTTGCGCGGATAAATTTTGGTCGCAATATACAAATCAAACGCATCTGGCGTCTTTTGAATCATCAAAGAGTCTTCATTTTGGATATGCTCAACCTTTTCACCATTGAGAGAAATAGATAAAAGAGTAAGCCCTTCGCCATCTAAAATGAGAGGTTCCGCATGAGCACCATTGCGAACAATAGACAAATGACTATGAACAATGGCATGTTCTTCATAGAGCTCGATATTCAAATCAATTTTCGGAATCAGGAAACGAGGTACGCTATAATCCTTTAAATATTTTGTTTTTGGTTTTTCTGCTGAATACACGATGATTTTCCTTATAAAATGTGATATTTCATCCTACCTGATGAGAGGCAAAGAAAAAATTAAAAATTGAAAAAACATTTTAACTTTCCAATTAAATCGCTTAACCTTATAGCCTTAAAGGGGAGAAATCAATGCCAAAAAATATCACGCGATCTGAACAGCCTACCTTTACTTTATCAGACAACCCTCTCTTACAGTTGCTCGTGGCACCGCATGGCTTTTCACGTATGGTCAAACGTCTTGATCTTAAAAGCTATTTTCATCTATCTCTTACCTGCAGGCAGGCACGAGAGACTTGTTCTGTTTTCAAAACATCCTTCGGTCAAATATGGGCAGACATCCTCGCTCTCAATACAGACGTGATTCCGCCCTTATCTTTCATCACATCCTTAACAATAAATGCCAAAAACTTTCATGGTCAGAACTTGAATATGGGAAAGTACATCCTGCCTTTTGGGCAAATCACCTCCTTAAAAATTGTGGGTTTTTATGTTGCTGGAGGGCATTTGCTGGAATATGTACATGCATGTTTTTCTAAGCTTGAAAACCTCCATTTCAAAAGCTGCACTCATTTTAAACAAGAGGAACTCATATGTCTTACATACCTAGAGCATCTCAAGAAATTAACCTTTATCGACGATGAAGATGTCAGCACGCTGAGAGTGAGCCAATTTCTAGCTCTTTTTGAAGAGAGTGAAATACCAAGTGAAGAGATCTATGTAAAGCTATTAACGACAAGCCCCAAAAGTGGCCGCAAGGCGACGCAGTGCTATCAAAAGAAAGTCAAAGATTGTGAGTGAGAGATAGCTAGGAAATCCCTGTATAATAAAATTTAAGTAGGATTTGAGAAACCGTCATATATGGACGCCTATGATAAAGCAAGGAGAAACGTCATTGCGAGCTCTCATGTCTGAGCCAAGGGCGATGACATGAC
>JAGPBS010000011.1 GCA_018063245.1 Alphaproteobacteria bacterium
ACTTAACCGTCATTCAGAGTCGCCCCCACAAGGGGCGACGTGGAATCTCAGTAATACATCAATTAAAATTGCACTTATTTTTACACTCTGAAGAGACTCCACGCCCTCCTGGAGGAGGGCTCTGAGTGACGACTCTTTATATTTCTTAAATCTATCACTCAGAGCACACCCTCACTTTTCTTTTGAAAGCCCGCCACAAACGTCCTATGATGGAAAGATGACCATAGGACCTTTATCATCATGAAAAAAAATCGCTTCACGAAAATCGTTGCTACTCTTGGGCCAGCTAGTCAAAGTCCTGAGATGATCGAAGCCTTATTTGACAAAGGCGTTACCATCTTTCGCCTTAATTTTAGCCACGGCACTCATGAAAATCACGCAATTGTCTATGAAACAATTCGTCAGATTGAAGATAAAAAAAATCATCCCATCTGTATCATTGCTGATCTGCAAGGACCTAAATTACGCATCACCTCCTTCGCAGCTAAAAAAATACACTTAACCGTTGGTCAAGCTTTCAGGCTCGATCTTAATCCTGATCCCGGAGATGAAACGCGCGTGTGCCTGCCTCATCCTGAAATATTTGAAGTTCTCGAAACAGGGGCAAAACTTCTTCTTGATGATGGCAAAGTGCAGCTCGAAGTCAAAAAACATGGCGCTGATTTTGCAGACTGCATTGTTCTTGCTGGCAAAACACTCTCTGACCGCAAGGGAGTCAATGTCCCAGGCCTTATTTTACCGATCTCACCTCTCACTGAAAAAGATCAAAACGATCTTGCTTTTGCTCTTGATCTTGGTGTTGACTTCATTGCTCTTTCCTTTGTACAGCGACCGCAAGATATTGCGGAAGCACGCAGACTCATTGCGGGCAGAGCCTCTCTCATTGTGAAACTCGAAAAACCCTCTGCGATTGATTATCTTGATGAATTGATTGATCTATCCGATGCTCTCATGGTTGCGCGGGGCGATCTTGGCGTTGAACTCCCTGCCGAAGATGTTCCCACTCTCCAAAAAAGAATCATCCACAAAAGCCGCATGGCTGGAAAGCCAGTGATTGTGGCAACGCAAATGCTGGAATCCATGATTTCATCACCAACTCCAACACGTGCAGAAGCATCTGATGTTGCAACAGCTGTTTACGATGGTGCTGATGCTGTTATGCTTTCTGCGGAAACCGCCTCTGGTGAATTCCCACTTGAAGCTGTGTCTTACATGGATCGCATTACACGCCGCGTTGAAGAGGATGAAGAATATCAGCAACAGATTCAGATGCGCACCCTTGAATCTGATCACAATCTTGCTGATGCGATTACAACAGCCGCAATCGATGTTGCTCAAAAGATTGAAGCCGCAGCCCTTGTCACCTACACAACATCAGGCTTTACAACCCTGCGTGCAGCCAGAGAGCGTCCTCATGTTCAAATCTTATCCATGACATCTAATTTAAAAACAGCCCGGCGCCTTTGCCTTTGCTATGCCGTCTATCCTGTGATTTGTAAAGACATCAAAGAGTTCATCGAAATTACAGAACTCTCATCAGAGGTTGCAGTGAGGCATGATCTTGCACACAAAGGTCAGCGATTGGTAATCACTGCTGGCATCCCTTTTGGCACGCCCGGCAATACAAATGTGCTGAGAGTTTCCTGGGTTTGAGGGCAAAGGAGAATCTGAAGTATAAATCAAGGATACTATTTATCCACTCGTCATTCAGAGCCACCTCCTCAAGAGGTGGCGTGGAATCCCATAAAATCAAAAACTTAGATAAATTTATGTGGTGAGACTGCAGAGACTCCACAGGCCTTTTAGGCCCTCTGAGTGACGGCGTTTGACTTTTGCAGCAGTCTCTGTTTGGTATTATCACCTTTTCCGCAACACCCAACCAGTCCTTGGAAAATGGCACGTATACCCTTCAGGGTATTTCTCCAAGTAGTCTTGGTGCTCAGGTTCAGCCTCCCAGAAATCACCAGCTGGTTCAACTTCTGTCACCACGCGGCCTGGCCAAAGACTCGATGCATTCACATCAGAAATTGTATCTTCAGCTGTATATCTTTGCTCATCTGATGTGTAATAGATTGCAGAGCGATAAGAGGTGCCAAGGTCATTCCCTTGACGATTGAGCGTTGTTGGATCATGGATCTGAAAGAAATATTCTAACAATCCCCTGTAACTCAAAATGTCTGGATCAAATATAACTTCGATTGCTTCTGCATGTGTACCATGATCGCGGTATGTTGCATAGGGAATATCACCGCCACTATAGCCAACGCGTGTCCGAATAACGCCTGGGATTTTGCGAATCAAATCTTGCATACCCCAGAAGCATCCTCCAGCCAAGATGGCTTTTTCTTCATTATGATCCATGATTTGATTTCCTCATGTTTATGATAACAAGTGTGTAGGTGACCTACACAAGTGACGAAGTGAAGACGGAGTTCCTCTTCTCTGATCCATTTTTATTTGTCTTTGCGGAATTTGCCCACATTCCCAAGCATCTGCTGGAATACGTTGAGATTTTTACCTGAGGTTGGCGTTTCGCGCTCAACAAGCTCTAAATGTTTGCCTTGCTGTTCATCAACAATTTTTATATCTTTGACGATTTCATTATCATCAAAATCGACTCTGACAATTTGTCTTTCGAGCACTTTTGGATTGAGGAAGGCTTTATGTTCTGTGAATTGAAAAATGTAGTACATTGATTGTCGATCAAAGCTACCGCTATTGGTTGGCGGACCTAGGATATCGCGCACCTCAGCCATATTGCTTTGTCCGATTTGAACTTCAGTTAAGCGATCAGGATCAACCTTATGTCCGTGGGTCTGATACCTTTCAAAACAACCTTGCAAGGCAAAACTCATCACAGCGACTGAAAAGAGGGTAAAAAACTTTTGAGACTGACGATACATTCATTCATCCTATGTTTATTCAACTTTAAGTAAGTATATGCTAGCATAGTGACCGAATCAAAGTAAAATAAATAAGAAACCCAATCCTCTAAAAAGGCTCTTGCATCATGCCACACTTTTTTAAAATATCTCTCACAAGTGCAGCGCTCTTATTATCCTGCCTTTCTGCAAATCAAGCTTTTGCTGATGCATGGGGACGCCAAAAGGGGAGTCTTTTTACGGCAACAACGCTCAGGCATTTTGATTTTGACAAAAGCTGGACCAAAAACAACCATACCAAAAATGAAGACCATTACCGTGAAACCAAAATCGAAAACTTCATGGAATATGGGCTTACCGATACAATTTCTGTTGGCAATAACGTCACCTATCTTTTCACAAATCCTGAACATGGCTCAAATCGCCATGCTTTCAACGAGGTCGAATTTTGGGGACACTATAAAATCCACAAATGGGACCAAAAGATTATCTCAGGACAATTTCTGATTAATTTCCATGATGTTGAAAAAAGATTCAAAGGCGTACAGGGCCATCAACCAGGTTATGAGCCTCGCCTCTTCTATGGACAATATTGGACAAACTGGTTAAATGGTGTGAACTTTTTTGATACATCCGTTGCCTATCGCTACAATCCAGGCAGAAATGCCGATCAAATTCGCTTCGATATGAAATTCGGGATCGAAACTGGGACAAAAAAATGGCTCTTCATGATTGAGAGCCTGAATAAGATCAGCCCACGCAATCAGCACCACAGGCCTTACTCAGATTACGACCTTGCTGAAATCGCACCGAGCATCACCCATCGTTTCACAGATCATATCTCTCTGCAGCTTGGGTATAAACGCGCCATCTATGGTCGCAGAATCGCAATAGGCTCCGAGCCCTTCCTATCCCTTTGGACAGAATTTTAGGCACCTCACATGGCATTAATAGACGAAGAGAATCCTCAAAATGCTGAAACCACTCCAAAAATGAAATTTGGAGAAAGGCTTGTTGAAGCTGGCCTCATCACAAAAAAACAACTCAAAGATGCGCTTAAACTGCAGGCCCAAACGGGCTCACAAATTGGAGACATTCTCCTCTTTAATGAAAATCTGCGTCCGCTTGAATATTACCAGCAGCTCGCTCTGCAATACAATCTGAGGTTCGTTAATTTCACCACCGATGAAATTGATATCAATATTTTAAATATGGTTGAACGTGAAGATTATTTCACCTCCCTCACAATACCTTTTCAAAAACGCGCAGGCCATATCGTTGTTGCAACAGCCAATCCCTCACCTATAAACTTTGATCGTATCCGTCAAAAATGGGGCCCAAAGACTGAGATTGTGATTACATCAAAATTCGACATCCTATGGGCAGTCTCAAAAATCTTTGGTAAAGACTATATCAACGATAGCGTCAATGGGCTTTTAACGCAGTATCGTGAATATTCCGCCAAACAAACCTTTACCCGCATTCAGGGAACACTCATTAGCGTTTCTTTGGTTATGATGGTTGTCTATTGCTACTTTTTCCCGTTTCAAGGTCTTTTTTATATCAATTTTGCAGTCAATCTTTATATCTTCATTGCCCTTGTCTTTCGGCTCTTTTTAGCAGTGACTGGCCTTTTTATAAAGCAGAACAATATCGTCCCAACCCGAATGGCAACGGATGATGAGCTGCCCATCTATTCGATTATGGTTGCGATCTATAAAGAAAATGAGACAACCCTTTCAAATCTGGTTAAAAACCTTGACAAACTCGATTACCCCAAAGAAAAACTCGACATCAAAATTGTGCTTGAAGAAGATGATCTTGAAACAATTGAAATCTTCAAAAAGCTCCGCATTGCGTCTTACTACGAAATTATTGTCGTGCCTCCTGGCGGCCCAAAGACAAAACCAAAAGCTTGCAATTATGCCTTGAAATTCGTGAGAGGCGAGTATGTCACTGTTTTTGATGCTGAGGATGATCCTGATCCAAATCAACTCCGCTATGTCTATTCTGTGTACAAAGAAGCAGATGAACGAGGTGAAACAGATATCGCCTGCTATCAATGCCGGCTCAATTTTTATAATTCTAAAGAGAACTTTTTCACAAAAATGTTCACGCTTGAATATTCATATTGGTATGAACTCATCATGCCTGCTCTCGATTTGTACAATATGCCAATCCCTTTAGGCGGCACAAGCAATCACTTTAAAACAAAGTTTCTTCATGAAATGCTCGCCTGGGATCCGTACAATATGACCGAAGATGCTGATCTTGGCCTTCGTATTTCACAATTGGGTTACAGAACAAAGATGCTTCCGCCTCATACGCTAGAAGAAGCCCCTGTTGAATTTATCAATTGGATCAAGCAACGTACCAGATGGAACAAAGGCCATATGCAAACACTTCTGGTACACAATCGCCACCCTTTCAAACTGATCAAAAAGATTGGCCTTAAAAACTACTTGAGTTTCAATTTTCTGATTATGGGCGGCATTGCCATGAGCCTCAGTTACATCACCTACTCCATCATCATGCTTCTCAGTTATCTTTTTGACACAAAACTAGAGCATGCTGTTTTCACTGAATTCATGAGACTCTTTGGTGAAGTGAACCTCATCATGGGTACCGTTGTTGTTGTCATCATGATCTTCATCGCCTCGCTCAAAGCAAAACTCTATGACCTAAGTCATTACTCTTTTGCCTCTCCTTTCTATTGGTTATTCATTGGCATGGCTTGCTATCGCGCTCTCTTCCAACTCATTTTCCAGCCTTTCAAATGGGAAAAAACACAGCATGGCGTTTCCAAAAAATTTGCTGAAGAGCAAAAAGAACCCACAAAATAATCTTTCCCTTTTTGGGCTGAATGCAGTATTTTAAAAACAAATTGCACGGAGGCCACATGTTCCTTTTTAAAAAACAAAAACAACAACCCTATTCAAAAGAAGATATGTTTGTCTTTTACAGCAAGCTCGTTGCGCAAGCACGTCAGCCTGCATTCTACACAGACCTTCATATCCCTGATACAATCGATGGCCGTTTCGAAATGATTCTGCTGCATGTTTTTATGATCATCCATCTCTTTAAAGGAAAATCAGAAACTGATGATCAATTCTGTCAAGACCTATTCGACACATTCTTCGCCGATATGGATCGCAATTTCAGAGAAATGGGCGTTGGTGATCTTTCTGTTGGTAAAAAAGTTAAAAAAATGGCTGAATCTTTCTATGGCCGAGCCTTTGCTTATGATGATGCTCTCGCAAAACCAAACGCAGCTGCAACAGCTGATCTCACACAAGCCATTCTCAAAAACATTTACAACTTAAATGATCAACATCAAATGGTTGCAAACAGGCTTGCTCTCTACACCCAGAATCAAATCAAACTCCTGCAAACAGACTCTTTTAGATCTCTTATGAATAAAAACCCCCTCTATCCATTGAATTTCCTTGAAAATTTAAACTGAAACCTATAGAATACCAGCATCTATAGATACTAAGGAAAAACGAATGCAAGACAATCAAAAAAACACCGAGAGCAAAGAACCCGCTCATCTTTTTCACCCCAAGCTCAGAATGCGCGATTTGCAGCTACCGGGGGAAGGTCCTTCTTCGCTTTTCAAAGCAACGATAACTGAAAGAGCCTCTCTTGCAGTTTTTTTGAATGTTGTATCTGTTGAAAATCTTGAGCTTGAAGTTTTCCCAAACACAGTCAAACGCGACACAACAATTGATGTCCATTTTGTTTTAAAAGCCGACTACACACAAAAATGTGTGAATACAGATGCCCTACTCCCGCAAACATATGAGGGTGAGTTCGATGTGCGATATGTAAGCCCTGAGCTTCATGCCAAGATGGAAGCAGCTTATTTTGAAGACCTCATCAACCACGGCATCTCATCTGAAGATGACTTTGAGATGATCCATCATGGATTTTTAGATGTGGGCGACATTGCCATTCAGTACCTCGTGCTCGAAATTGAAGTTTTTCCGAAGATCGAGATGATGGATTTAAACGAACTCAACGAGGCATTTGATGCAATGTCGCAGAAGTTTGACACGGTCAAATCGACTGAAAACCCCTTTAAAAAGCTAGAAAATCTTAAAATCGAAAAAAAATCTTAGAAAAAGCTTGAGATTTTTAAATTTTTAAGGTAGAAATGAACATTCAGATTTTCTTAAAAAGTTAAAATAGGTGTAAAAATGGCAGTTCCAAAGAGAAAAACCAGCAAGTCAAAAAGAGATATGCGTCGCTCACATCACGCTCTCGTTCCATCATCAATGAACGAATGCAAAAACTGTGGCGAACTCAAAAGACCTCACCACGTATGTCATGAATGTGGTTTTTATGACGGACGTGAAGTTGTGTCTCACACAGACATGAACTCAACTGACGAAAACGCGGCATAAGCCTTTCAGACTAAAGTTTCAAAAATTATTCCAAATTTCTAAAAATCATGCCGAATTTATTTTCGGCATGATTTTTATGTTGATCCGTTGCCATATAAAAACGCCGATGGTAATACAAAAAAACGTCATTGCGAGCGAGTGAAACGAGCGTGGCAATCTCATGGACCTGAAAGAAAAGATTGCCACGTCGCTGACGCTCCTCGCAATGACGGATCTATTGCCCATGCAATCATCCGTTACTATACACCTTCGCAGGGATGAAAAATAGCGAACACGCAGATGACAGAGAGTTGCTAGAATAAATTCAGCATGACACACATGTTGTTATTTTACTTGATCCTCGTCATCCTGAGGCCCGCAAGGCGGGCCGCGAGGATCCAGTCCTGAAGGATCAACGTAAGACACTGTTGAGAGATTTCTGGATGGTCGTCCTCCTACGCTAAAGCTTCGGCGGGACAGGCGTCGCGACAAGTCGCTCCTCACCATGACGATATGGGTAGATTTCTCAAACCCTTTTCTCCACGGCCTAGCTATAATAAGACTGCCCCTCTGCATCCAAATAGCCAAGTCGAATGCCTGCTGCATCCAATTCGCGCATAAAGTCGTCATGCTCCTCAGATAAATCCGACATGTCGAAATATTCATATAAAAAGTGTGCCTTCCCATCATCAGACCCATTTAACACTTTTGTCCAATAGCTCTTAAGCTCATCCATATCAAAATTCATGCGATACACAATTACGTAAAGAAAATTGAGAGCAAGATCAAAACCCGGACCTGAGTCTGAGTCTGAGTCTAAGCCTTCTGAATTATCTTCAGCCATAACATTATCAAGCGCTGATACTAAATCAAACCATTGATCTTCATTCTGACTGAACTCAACTAACTTATGCTGAGCCTCAATCGGTAAGTTGAGTAAAAGTTTTAAAAAGTAAAATCGCGTTTCAAAAGATGTGATCTTTAAAACAGCCGACTCTGCACTCTTCAGAAGCGCAACTTGCTCCTCTGGAAATGACATTAAAGACAATAGAGGCAGAATAATATATCCTGCAAAACCAATGTCACTCAGAGTCATCCCTTTTTTAAATTGCTGAAAAATCCAAAAATTAGTCTCTAAATTTTGGAGGGAATTGGGACCAACATACATCTCTGACAATAAACCTAAGAAAAAATCCCATGTGTGACTCTCCAGATCTGACTGTATTACAGGCAATTCGCTTTCTTTAAATAATTGCTCAACCCTTTGATAAAAAGGAACCAGAATCTCAAGTGGAATTAAATTCACCAAAAATGCAAAATCTAAACCACTAGCACGTTGATTCGGGAGACGTTCACAGAACTGATCAAAATACGCAAAACGTTGTTCAACAAATGCGCCTATTTCTCGAATGTCCTTATTTTTAAAAAAGCGCACCAAAACCTCAAGGCTATCTGGATCAAAGAGGAAATGATGCCTATCATTCCATGACAAAGCTGTATATATCAACATGCTTCTTAGAAGAACCGTCGCTTTCTCCCACAAATCTTGAGGCAATTCTGAAATGATTGCGAGATAATGCATAAAATGGACTCTCACACTACTCTTTTTTAAAACAGCATGACCTTCAGCATCTACTTCGCCCTCATCTCTTCTTAAAGAAACATCGTCGTCAATAAATTGATCAACCTGGCTCAGAATATTTTGAGCCACAGGTATCAGGGCTTGCAATTTGTGTGACGGCATTCCAAAAAAAGCCTCCCACGTATCATGCTGGCCTTCTTCAAAATGATCATACCCAAAAAAATAGTCTGACAATGAAGCCAAATCAGACATGTCATTGAAAAAAGAAACCAGAACTTTTTTTCTGTCATCCGGAAGACTCCCAATCTTTTTAAGAAACTTCGGATACTTTAAAAAGATATCACCCTTAAACCCAATCTCACGATATAAGATCTCTGCTACCGTCTTTCCTTCATCTCCAGAAGCAACAGCGGCTTTCATCTCAAACAGAGAGACCGGATTTTCCGAATCAGAACTCTCACTCACTTTAGCGCCACTATCTGGCACACTTACCGTTACCGAAACAACCTCTTGAGGATTACCTGCTAAACGATCGATATTTTCTGAACTTGTGCTTTTTTGGACAAATGACATTCGCTTTTCCTTCTCTTTTTGACATGATTAATACTGTCGGCATGAATATCAATTCTGCCCTGCTTTGTCAATATAGAAAAAGCTCACCTCTCCCCTTACTTTCTTTATACCATAAAATGCGGCTCTCTGTGGGATTTTTTTTCACAAACCCCGCATCTCCCTCACCTCTCGGAAGAGTAAAGCTAGGTTTTCTGCGGCTGAGAAGCGATGATCACCATCCTTCACAAAAGTCAATTTCACCTTGTCAGTCTTCAATTTATCCGCCAGGACAATGCTGTTTTGATAAGGTACATCAACATCTTTCATGCCATGCAAAATGGAAACAGGGCACTCAATGGGAATCACATCATGGGTGAGCAATAAATGCTCTCTGCCTTCTTCCAGTAATTTCTTTGTGATTGGGAAAGTTGAATCATCATAGCAAGATGGCAAATGCAAAACGCCATTCTTTTCAATCTCTTGCAATTGCTTTGGCGGTAGCTTTTTGCGAATCTCATTTTCTGTAAAATCAGGCGCAGGCGCAATACCAATCAATCCCGCGACACGATGCGGCCTTAAGAGAGCTAAATGCAGCATAATCCAACCGCCCATTGATGAGCCGATCAGAATTTGCGGACCTTCTGTCACTTCATCCAAAATCGCAAGGGCATCAGCAATCCAATCCCCAATGGAGAGCTCTAAAAAGTCACCCGTTGAAGAGCCGTGCCCTGTGTAATCAAAACAGGTATAGGAGATATTATGCTCTTTGCAATGGTCTTTGAGAGCTTGGGCTTTGGTGCCTGTCATATCCGATCTAAAACCACTCAAGAAAACAACGCCAGGTGTTTTTCCTTTATGATGCTCATAGGCTATGCTATGGTTATGATGATTTAAAAACAAAGAATGCGACATCTCAAAAACCCTTTCAAAGTGGTCAAACAGTCATCAGGTGATACATGCAGAATCAATTAGCCCACCCCTACCCCCAGTTTAAAAAGGATGATATCATTTTACAAGTGATTCCTCATTTGGGTGTCGGCGGGGCGGAGAGAACAACGCTTGAAATCGCAACTGCGCTGCTTGAAGCAGGCGCAACACCTTTAGTTTGCTCAGGTGGCGGACGACTTGAAACAGAGATGGAAAAGATGCAAATCGACTGTTTCACCTGGAATGTCTATACAAAAAATCCAATTTTGATCATGATCAATGCGATTCGCCTTGCCTTTCTCATCAAGTCAAAAAGCGTAAAAATCATTCACGCACGCTCCAGAGCGCCGGCTTGGAGTTGTTATCTTGCTTCAAAATTAACAGGCATCCCTTATGTGACAACCTTTCACTCGCCTTACAAATTCAAGAGTAAACTCAAATTATTCTACAATTCAGTCATGGGCAGAGCTGATCGCGTTATTGCCAACTCAGACTATGTGGCCAATTACGTACTGTCCAACTACAAAGTGCCTGAATCTAAACTCACGCGCATTTATCGTGGCGTTGATTTAGATCACTTCAATCCTGACAATATCAGTGATGAAGACATCTCTGCTCTCAAAAAAACCTGGGTTATCCCTGAGGGGAAAAGAATCATTCTGATGCCAGCGCGCCTCACCCATTGGAAGGGACAAACGTTTGCCCTTGAAGCTTTGAAATACCTCACCTCAAAGGATTGGATGATTGTATTTGTCGGAAGTGATCAGGGCCGAAAAGCCTACAAACAAAGCCTGATCGAGAGAGCAACTTTTTACGGCCTCATCGATCAAGTGCGTTTTATTGATCATTGCGCAAATATGCCTCTTGCTTATACGCTCTCAGATCTTGTTTTAAGCATTTCACTTGAAGCCGAAGCCTTTGGACGCGTTATTGTAGAAGCTGAGGCCATGGAACGTCTTGTCATTGTGACGGAAAACGGCGCTGCTCATGAAACAATCATTGAAAATGAAACAGGCTACCTTGTCAAAAGTGATGATCCGAAAGGCCTTGCAGCTTGCATTGAAACAATCCTTTCTATGCCTGATGATGAGCGTCGTGAAAAAGAAAAAAAAGCCCGTACATTCGCAGCATCAACTTTTGATATCCGCATTATGTGTCAAAAAACACTCGAATTGTACAAGACACTTTGCTGATTTAGAAATGGCGATTGGTTTGGATCTTAAAAAATTTGACATCTTATTTAATGTACGTTATAATAGTCATTATACAATTTAAAGACTGCTATATGAGACATTAATGAAAAAAAAACCTCACTTACCTCTTCCTGTTATCAATGCTCTCAAGAATTTAGGCCTTGGGATAAGTGATGCGCGCAAACGCAGACGTATTACAACGAAACTCATGGCTGAAAGAGCGGGCCTTTCTAGATCAACTATCCAAAAAATCGAAAAAGGAGAGCCGGCAACTTCAATTGCCAGTTATGCTTCTGTTCTATTTGTGCTTGACATGACAAATCAACTCAGTGATTTAATGGATGCAAAACACGACCTTATTGGGCGCCAACTTGAGGAAGAGAGACTTCCTCAAAGAGTTCGCCTACCCCGCAAGGCAAAATGAAAGCGCCAAAATGTCTGACACAAAAATTATCGTTTCTATTGACCTTGGTGCCGATACAATGCGCGTCGGCACACTCTGGTTTCATGTACGTGGTGCTCGAGAAAGCGCATCTTTTGAATATGATAAAAACTGGCTGAACCATCCCGAAAGATTTGCCCTCGAGCCTGCCTTAAAACTAACAGAAGGCTCATTCCACACCAGAAATGACGTTCATCTTTTTGGTGCCATTGGAGATTCCGCCCCAGATCGATGGGGCAGAGTTCTAATGCGGCGAGCTGAAATTTTAAAAGCAAAAACTGAACAGAGACACCCTATTACGCTTTTAGAATCTGATTATCTATTAGGCGTCAATGATGAGGCACGTCAAGGCGCTTTACGATTTTCAATTGAACCGGATGACACTGTTTTCCTACAATCCAATCTTCATTCAGCCATTCCACCACTTATTTCACTTCCTCGCCTTTTATCTGCAAGTGAACGATTTGTAAAAGACGATGAAAGCGCTGAGGATATAAGACTCTTATTAGCTCCTGGATCATCTCTTGGTGGTGCGCGTCCTAAAGCTTCAGTTCGAGATAGAGATAACAGCCTTGCGATCGCTAAATTCCCTAGAAAAGATGATGAATTTAACGTTGTACTGTGGGAAGCTGTTGCTTTGAAACTCGCAAGAATGGCCGGAATTCAAACACCCGACTGGAGATTAGAGATCATTCAAGACAAGCCTGTTTTAATTATCAGACGATTTGATCGCAATAAAGAACAACGCATTCCATATCTTTCTGCAATGAGCATGCTTGGCGCACAAGATAACGAGGAACATTCTTATATTGAACTGGCCTATGCAATCGCACAAAATGGGGCAGAACCAACGGCAGATATGTCAGAACTCTGGAGACGCATTATTTTTACAATTATGATATCCAACACTGATGATCATTTGCGTAATCATGGCTTTCTCTATGCACGACACAAGGGATGGCGGTTATCACCAGCTTTTGACCTGAACCCTACACCGATTGATTTAAAAGCACATGTTCTTACGACAGCGATTCATTTTAATAATCATTTTGCATCTATTGATAATGCAATGAGCGTCATTAAAGAATTCAGACTTTCTGAGGAAAAAGCCATTCAAATTATAAATGAAGTCCATACCACTGTTTCAGAATGGCGAAATGTCGCATCATCTCTTGGCCTCTCAAAAAAAGAATGTGACCGGATGGCCTCCGCATTTAACTTAGAAATATAAAATTTTTCTTCAACAATCTCTCCAAAAGTAAGATTTTACTTGTTTTTCTATTTTTTCAAAATTAAGCTGAAAGATACTGCTACTGGCAGTGACAATTATGTCTAATCTTATACCAAACGCCAGATAAAATTATACTATGAACGAGGAACGCCGTGTAGTTAACCTACATAAGAGACGAGTGAAGCAGTAGAATTTTAAAATGGCGATTGGTATTAAACAAGGAGTTTTTAAAATGCTATCCAATGCAGACAGTCAAAAGCAAATTCTTATTTCGCTGCCTGATCAAACAACACGCAACTTTTCTGCGGGTGTGACAGGTACAGAGATTGCTGCGACAATCGGCACAGGCCTTTTAAAAGCTGCTTTGGCAATCAAAATCAATGGTAAATTATGTGATCTGTCATTGCCTATTGATCAAGATGCCTCAATCGAAATCATTACTCTTAAAAGCGATGAAGCCCTCGAGCTTTTACGTCATGACACAGCGCACATCCTTGCAGAAGCTGTTCAAGAGCTCTTTCCAGGAACGCAAGTCACGATTGGACCTTCAATCGAAAATGGTTTCTATTATGACTTTGCAAGAGCCGAACCCTTTACGCCTGATGATCTTTCAAAGATCGAAACAAAAATGGCAGAGATCATCGATCGCGATTCGCCCTTTACGCGCGAAGTCTGGGATCGGAACGACGCTATCCAACTCTTTGAAAAGAAAGGCGAAAAGTATAAAGCTGAACTGATTCGTGATCTGCCTGAAACGGAGACCATCACTATCTATCGTCAAGGCGACTGGATTGACTTATGTCGTGGCCCGCATCTTCCCTCAACAGGCAAGATTAGCAAAGCCTTCAAACTGATGAGTATTGCTGGCGCCTATTGGCGCGGTGATCACCGCAATGCCATGCTGCAACGCATTTACGGTACAGCTTGGCGCGACAAGAAGGAGCTTGATGCCTACCTCACCTTTTTAGAAGAGGCTGAAAAGCGCGACCATCGCCGCTTAGGCAAAGAACTTGGCCTCTTTCATTTGCAAGAAGAAGCCGTTGGATCCATCTTTTGGCACCCAAAAGGGTTTGCCATCTGGCGCGTGATTGAACACTATATGCGTGAAAGGCTTAACAATGGCGGCTATCAAGAGGTCAAAACGCCTCAGATGGTTGATAAAATGCTGTGGGAAAAATCAGGCCACTGGGAAAAATTCCGCGAAAATATGTTCGTGATTCATCAGGAAGAGGAAGACAAAACCTTTGCCTTAAAGCCGATGAACTGCCCTTGTCATGTTCAGATCTTCAAACAAGGCATCAAAAGCTATCGTGATCTACCGATTCGCATGGCTGAATTTGGCTGCTGTCACCGAAATGAATCATCCGGAAGCATGCACGGCATTATGCGCGTTCGCCAGTTTACACAAGACGATGCCCATATTTTCTGCCGTGAAGACCAAATTCTTGAAGAAACGAAACTCTTTACAGAGCTTCTTTATCAAATCTACAAAGATTTTGGCTTTGAAAATATCATCATTAAATTGTCTGACCGTCCGGAAGTGAGAGCAGGAAGCGATGAAACATGGGACAGAGCAGAAGAAAGCCTCAAAAAAGCAATGGATGCTCTTGGACATCCCTACATTCTAAACAAGGGTGAAGGCGCGTTCTATGGTCCGAAACTTGAATTTGTCCTCAAAGACACACTTGGTAGAGATTGGCAGTGCGGTACATTCCAGCTCGATTTTGTTCTGCCAGAACGTCTTGATGCTCATTATATTGCTGAAGATGGCTCAAAACAAAGGCCAGTGATGCTCCACAGAGCTGCCCTTGGAACGTTTGAGCGCTTTATCGGGATTTTGATTGAACATTGTGCAGGTAAGTTTCCACTTTGGCTTGCGCCATTGCAAATGGTTGTCTGCACCATCACGAATGATGTTGATGATTATGCACTCATGGTCAAGGAGCGTTTCCAAAAAGCTGGTCTTCGTGTTGAACTTGACAATCGAAACGAAAAAATTAACTACAAGATTCGCGAACATAGTCTTCAGAAAGTGCCATTGATCTTGGTTCTCGGCAAAAAGGAAGCTGATGAGCATAAAATTACACTTCGCAGGCTCGGCAGTGACAATACGCAAGAAACACTTGAGCTAGAGACAGCATTAACACAATTGGTTGATGAAGCAAGATCACCACTCGGGCATCTCTTGCCAATGCAAGTTTCTTAAAAGAATCTATTATGCAGGGATTCTTTTAAGAAAAAATGGAAATTTTCTTTTATTGCTATAATTTTAAGAAAAATATGCTATTATACCCTTTGGTTCATACATTTATATGAATCAAAGGGTATCTAATAACATCCACGAAAGGAATGGTTTAGTTAAACAAATGAGAGAACGTCCACCAACTGATGAATTGGCTAAAATCAATTACCAAATCAAAGCACCAAAAATACGCCTTATTGATGATGAGGGAAATATGTTAGGTGTTTTCAACACAAAAGAAGCAATCCAAAAAGCTGAAGCTGCTGGCCTTGACCTTGTTGAAGTTTCTCCCAATGCTGACCCGCCTGTCTGTAAAATTCTGGATTACGGCAAATATAAATACCAAGCCCAAAAGAAAAAGGCAGAAGCCAAAAAGAATCAAAAAATTGTTGAACTGAAAGAAATTCAGATCAGCCCCACCATTGATGACAATGACTATAACGTCAAACTGAGAAATGCACGCCGTTTTATTGAAGATGGTAATAAAGTCAAAGTCACACTCCGCTTTAAAGGACGTCAAATTACGCACAACGAAGTTGGCTTCGCTGTTATCACACGTTTCAGAGAAGATATGGAAGACATCGCAAAAGTCGATCAAGCGCCAAAGCTTGAAGGCAAGCAAATTATGATGGTCCTCTCACCGAAAGCTTAGTGTTAACTTAGCCCTTGTTAGATTGTTAAGGCTGTAGAAATCATATAATGCAGCTGATGAAAGTTGTGTAAGAGCGATCTGTAAACCGTCACCGTCATGGTGAGGAGCGACATCTCGTCGAAGCGTAGCGAAGACGGAAGCGACGTGACCATCCAGAGATGTCTCAACAAATGCTATTGTTGATCATTCAGGACTGGATCCTCCCGGCCCGCTTTGCGGGCCTCAGGATGACGGAAAGAGAAACTGCGCTCGGCGCAGGATGATGAATCAAATACTCTTTCATCAACGAATTACAAGACCTTTACAGCAATGGAATTATTTCTTCCAACTTCACTCACCTCCCCCTAAAAAATCATTTTAATTCAAAGAAACAAGAACGCAACCATATGTTTTTAATGATTTTTATTTTAATAACGCATTCTGTCAAAAAAAAGATCAAGAACATAAAAATTTTCGTAGATGTCAGAAATAATCTTTGCTACAATAACGCAGGGATATCAAAAATCCATATCCCATTTTCATCTTTAGGAAAGGAATAATTATGAAAAAGACTCTTTCAATTGCTTCAATCATTGCTTCAATGGTTCTCGCTTCATCAGTAGCTCTTGCTGCTCCTGCTGCTCAAGCTCCAGCACAAAATGCTGAAGCTGCAAAAGTTGCAAAACCTGCTGATTGCAAACCTGGCGATGCTAGAAAAGAATGCGCTGACGCAGCTGCAGCAAAACCTGCTGACGCAGCTAAGCCTGCAGAAGCAGCTAAACCTGCTGACGAAAAAGCTGGCGAAAAAGCTGAGTAATCACGTTACTCTACTGAATAAAAAACCCCTTCTATGAAGGGGTTTTTTTATGTGGTAACGAAACGCAGTTAGGTCCTGAACTTGTTCAGGGCCTGGTCAAAGTTAAAAAAAGAGGCTGAAATAAATTCAGCATTGTAAGATAAATGAGTGCCGTCACTCAGAGGGCTCTCTTTCGAGAGCCTGTAAATATTGCACTATTTTTTGGTGTTGCTGAGATTCCACGCCACCTCTTAAACGAGGTGGCTCTGAATGACGATTCTCTAACTATAAATCATAATTGATGACTTATTAGTTGTAAGATTCCTGGACACCCGCCTTCCCCCCTACGCCAAGGCTTCGGAGCGACAGGTCGCGGGTGTGACAAAGAGTGTTAAGGTAAATAGTATTGGAAACAAACTCAGGGATAAATCTTACACAATACCCTAACTCTTCACATCAGTCCGCTCAACAAGCTGCATACCCAAAAGACCTGATAGTTGATCTTCTATCATATCGTTATTAATGATCAAGCCTATGATCTCATCCAACGTTTCACAAGCAACTGCGCTATATCTTAAATCATAATTTTTCTCTGCTCCCGAATGATTTGAATCAAAGAAAAAATACTTTCCTTCTCGATAGGTAATCGAAATAATATGAGCACCTGAAGATGTTGAATAAGTGAGAAGACCGACATTATTCTCTGTTAAAGCCACATTCATCAAAGAGATCAAGTCATAAAGCCCTTGCTTAACTTTCGCACCACGAGTCAACAAATCAACCTTACAGTCAAATTCCTCTCCCATGAGCATTTTGATGTTAGTTTGCGCAATTTTAACACCTTCACCTCTTTTATTACCTAAAGTCATCTCTTCAATCTCAGCAAAATTTTGCTCCGCATAACGAATCATCTGTATAAATGTTTTCAATTGATCTGTAAATTGAAGCCTTTTGATCTCATCCTCTGTCAGCCCTTGCGGATCACCTTTTTCAAACTTAATATATGAAAAACCTTCTGGTGGCTCAAACACCTTTTGATTACTCACAATCTGATTCATAAATTCAGCATATTTCTCTGTCTTATCTTGCAGTTGTCCTTTGGCTCCTGAAAGAGCTAACATTGCATAATAGAGTGAATACCCATTACATTGCCCCTCATTCATGTCTTTATAAATTCGATAGTTCTCAGCTTTACTATAGTTATTAGGAGACTTAGATGCTAAATTGTCTAAATAATTCCAAAAATGTTCATGTATAAAGGCTTGATCTATGTTATCTGATAGTTTATCAAACCCTACAGGCATTTTAGGGATAGAAGGCTCTTTTGATTGCAGCAATTCCTGCTTCTTTAATTGAAGCTGATCAATCATCTTATGGTAATTTTGTTGATCTCCTGAGATAAAATAATACCCAGCAGCTTTAAGGAAATTGGCCCTGCTTTCAAAAAAGCCTCCTGCATTAGCTCCATATAAATGCTCCACTGTATCCTCAAATGTTGAAAATTTCTCTCGCAAAAAACGAAGTAAAGGTTGATCATCAAATTGCTCCTGCACACCAGCTCCAGAGGTATATTGCGCCTCTAAGAGTGTCTCGAATTTTTTGAATTTTTCAATAGCAAGTGGAGAGCCTTGCTCCAAAGCATTTTGATAATAAACCAATACCTTATTTAAATCCTCTCCCCAAATACCAAATCCTTGTTCTTCTAACTCTGCAATCCTAAAGCCCATATCAGCTCGTTTTTCCCTTGCACCAGAAACACCTTGATCTCTGGCTAACTCATAAAAGTCACTTGCACGCGTTAAATAGCTCATCGCTTCATAAGGGGCGCTTTTAAGCTTACCTAGAGCAAGCTCTTCAAATTTTTCTCCCTTTTGATAATCAGTCAAACCATCGCAATCCAACTCAACCAAAATAATTTGACTAACAGTCACCCCTGCTTGGGTAGCTTTTTCATAATAGTCTTTGGCCTTACTGGAATCCTTAGCTACACCAATTCCATCTTTATAATAGCCAGCAAGCAATTCTAAGGCGAGAGGGATTTCCAAAGTCGCTGCAATTTTGATGTAATAAAATGATTTACTAAGATCTTTTGTAAAGCTTTTCCCCACTTTATATTCGCAACCAAGAAGATAGGCTGACCTTCCATGGCCAGCATCTGCTGCTTCAAGATATAAAATCTCTGCTTTTTGAACATCTCTCTGGCAACCATGCGTACCCCAGAAATAGTTTTCGGCTTCTTGAAATTTCTTTTCAGCTTCTGCTGATACTTTGGGAGCCCCTACCTTTACAGAATGCTCACTCAGAGGTTTTTGTGATTCAAATTGTATCCCATCATTCAATACACGTGATTCAGCCTTAGACTCTCTTTTCACATCCTTATCACCATAAGTCGGAATTTTAGCATCCGCTACTTTGTTATCAAATGATTCAACTTTCTTTGGCATATGATCCTCCATCATTCATATGCAATTATTATATCATAAATTATATTTAAAATATATATATTTTAAATTCAAAATCGAAACAACCTGGTCGCATTATCCGTTGTCGCTTTTGCAAAGTCAACATAAGCCTCGCCCCTTAGTTCAGCTAAAAACATCGCGACATATTTCACATAAGATGGCTCATTTGATGAACCCCGCATCGGGACAGGCGCTAGATAAGGCGCATCTGTTTCAACCAAAAGGCGATCTGCTGGCAACCGCTTTGCCAATGCCTGCAATTGATCAGACTTTTTAAAAGTCACAATGCCTGACATCGAAATATAAAAACCGATCTCCAAGGCTTTTTCAGCGAGCCAATCTGCTGAGGTAAAGCAATGCAAGACGCCGCGTAATTTACCGCCATTGCTCATCTCAGAGAGAATTTCCCATGTGTCTTCTTCGGCTTCCCTTGTGTGAATCACAATGGGCAGATCCTTTTCTAAACAAAGCTCTAATTGCTGACGAAAGACTTGTTTTTGAATCTCTCTTGGCGCTTTATCATAAAAATAATCAAGCCCCGCTTCTCCAATAGCAACAACTTTTGGATGATCTAAGTAAGAGAGCATTTTTGCGCGATCAAATTCCTCCCCCTCTTCATGAACATGATGGGGATGAATGCCAATTGAACAATAAATATTATCATGCTTTTCAGCAACGGCAAGTATCTCAGCTGCTTTGGAAAGACGCGTTGAGATGGTGATCATTTTGTCAACGCCAGCCAGCCGACATCTTTCCAGAACCTCCGGCATTTGTTCTTTAAAAACGTCATAATCCAAATGACAATGGGTATCAATTAAACTCATCAAATCCTCTACGACTGTCTTAGCACATGATGCATATCAAGCAAGACCTGCTGTAAGACCAATTTACGATCAAGCGTATAGCGCTCGCACTGATCAAAAAGATCAACAACCCTCACCCAAAGATCATGCACTCTTTGTGGATATTTATATTGATGCATCCGCAGTAAAAAGTCATTTTCCGCATCCACAATTTGATAGGGAATCTGACCCAAAGAGACATAATGATTCAACTTGTAAATCCAGAGCAAAACAAACTCTTTGATCAACTGATATTTCTCATGCTGTTCTTTACCGCTCACTCTTTCACAAAAGGTCAGCACATCATGATCAGCCGCTCCATCACACTTCTTCAAAAGATCAAGGAGATCCAAATAGTCCTTCAGTGCATTTTTTTGAATATAATCAATGGCTCTGCCGATTGACCCTTTGGATAATTTTAAAATCTGAGATCTCTGGACAGCTGGCAAATCTGGTTTCACAATCCGGATCGCGCTTTCAATCATCTCATCTGACATCGCTCTAAATTCAAACTGACGACATCTCGATAGAATTGTCGGGAGCAAGCGCCCAATCCGATCTGTGACCAGAATCAGTACTGTTTGAGCTGGCGGTTCTTCAAGAACTTTCAAAAGCGAGTTCTGCGCTGCAATTGTCATCTCATGTGCATCATCAATAATCACACAACGATAAGCAGACTGAGATTTGGTCAGGCGGAGAAAGTGCGATACGCGGCGGATCTGCGAGACTGAAATTGACTGAGTCTTTGTTTTGGCCTTTGCTGGCTCTTCTTCATCAGTATCCATATCAGGCAGCAAGAGAAAATCTGGGTGTGAGCCTGCACGCATTTGAGCAACAACTGCTGACTCAGGAGACACATCAAAAAAACGCTCACCTTCACTTTGTGGGGCAGTATCAATGTCGGGCTCTCCGCCGAACAGAGGGGGGCCTAAATCTTGAGCCAACAGGGGTTGGCTCAATAGAAATTCAACGAGACGCCTTGCAAATCTCTGTTTGCCCACACCTTTAGGACCTGAGAAAATCAAAGCATGCGGCATGCGGTCTTCTTGGTATGATTTTGAGAGAAAGAGCTCAATCTCCTCATGACCAATGTAAGGAATTGTTGGCTCTGTTTCCTTTGGATCAAGGACGACAGGCGCTTTCTCTTTTCCTTTTGCAGGAACAACAGGCACTGGCGTTGGTTCAGGCTCTTCAAAACCGAATAGAGACATTAGCTTTTTCCTCCTTGATAAGACTCTAGGAGTCTTGCAAGCGATCTTTCAACCTGCCCGCGCACATCCTCGATTGATTGATTTGCATCAATCACATGGCAGCGCTCTTTGTTCTTTTGAGCGATATCCAAAAAGGCCTCTCTGATTTTCTGGTGGAACACAAGACCCATCCGCTCGTATCGATCGCCGCCCTCACCTCTGATCTGAGCACGCTTCAGCCCAAGAACGGGATCAAGATCGAAAATCAAACTGGCATTCGGTTCAAAATCACCCAAAACAAATCGGTAGAGCTCGAGGACCTTCTCCTGACCCAAACCCATTGCATAGCCTTGATAGGCCATGGTTGAATCGGCAAAGCGATCACACAAGACAATCACACCGCGCTGCATCGCTGGCTCAATCACCTTCACATAATGCTCACGCCTTGAGGCAAAGTGCAACAAAAGCTCTGTCAAAGAATCCCAGCGATCTGTATCACCATGAATCAGCAAAGACCTGATCTCTTCAGCGCTCTTGCAGCCCCCTGGTTCACGGGTGAGCAAAACCTCATAGCCTTTGGCGAGACAAAGATCTTTCACAAACTGAATCTGCGTTGTTTTACCAGCGCCTTCTCCGCCTTCAAATGTGATAAAAAGACCTTTTGAATCAGTTGTCATAGTCACCCAAAGATACTTGCAAAAAAGCGGCCAATGGCTAAAAAGAATCTTTTAAACCAGCCTGCTTTGTCGACATCTTCTGCTGCAACCAAATCGATTTCAATTTGATCGGCATTTGCATCTGGCAAAATCATTTTAACAGAGCCAATCTTTTGTCCCTTCTTCACAGGGGCTGGCACTTCATCTGGCACAGAAAATTCGAACTTTGCTTTTTTGATAGAAAGGCGCGGTACCGTAAATTTCGGATCAGCTCCATAGGCAAGCTTCACCACGTTTTTTGAACCAATAAGAACCTTAACCTCTTTGACTGTCTCTTCTTTCTCAGGAATAGTCAAAACATCAAATTCCCGGAAACCCCACTCAAGCAATTTTGAACTTTCTGCTTCGCGCTGTTTTGTACTTTTGAGTCCATTGACCACAATCAAAAGACGGCGACCATCGCGTTCTGCAGAACCAATTAACCCATAACCACCCGCATCTGTATGGCCTGTCTTAAGACCATCGGCCCCTTTTGTTTTGTAAAGCAAAGGATTTCTGTTTGGCTGGCGAATATTGTTATGGGTATATTCTGTCTCAGACCAATAGTGATAAAATTCAGGGAATTTATAAATCATTGTTTTCGCCAAGAGCGCAAGGTCATAGGCCGTTGAATAATGATCAGCATCTGGCATGCCTGTTGCATTTTTAAAGTGCGAACCTACCATACCAAGCTGTTCTGCGGTATCATTCATCTCTTGTGCAAAGAACTCTTCATCCGCTGAAACGCCTTCTGCAATGGCAACAGAAGCATCATTTCCTGACTGAACAATCACGCCACGAATCAAATCTTCAAGCGGAATTTCTTCACCAAGGCCAACGAATGTTTTTGATCCGCCCATACGCCAGGCTTTTTCACTAATTGAAACTTTATCATTCAGGGTGACTTCTCCGGCTTTCAATTTGTCAAAAATAACAAACATTGTCATCACCTTTGACATAGAAGATGGATACATTTTATCGCGCGCATTTTTCTCATACACGATTGTATCTGTTGCCAAATCAACCAGAATTGCTTGATCAGCTTCTGTTTCAAATTGAGGCGCTGCATATGCACAGGCTGATCCTACCAGCATGATAGAGGTCAAAAGGCCAAATAGGCCCTTACGCATAGTTGTTAAATTGAACTGTCTCATAAAAATCTCCACTTACCTTTTTCTTTTAATAATATCGTCTTACCTGATCTCTTAAAGCCCAATCAAAGCCGTTAGCTCATCCCATTCTCTTTTAGAAAGGCCTGAGCTTGCTTGCTCAACCTTTTCACCTTGAATCATGCGCTTAACAACCTCAAGTCCGGTCTTTGAGAGATGCCCGCCCCCTTGGCGATATTCAACAAAAGCATCATAAGCAAGCGGCACCCATTTTTTGAGAATATCTGTCATCAGGTCAGCATAGGCTCTGATCTCATATTGAGCGTGTGAATCAGCACGCAGCCTTAAGAAATGCATAAAGTTATGCAAATCAATCTTCCAATACCACTGTGTGTAGAAATTGAGTGACAGATTCATCCGCGCAAGCTCTCTTGCTAAGCCATCACGGCTTTCATCAAGCACATTGCCTGACTGATCACAATTGAGCATCTCTTCGTAATGAGAATAGTTTCTGAGCGCATCTTCTCTGAGCAAATTGAGCACATGGGCAGCCTCCGCTCCTGTGAGAACCTCGCCCCGCCCTTGATTGTTAATTTTAGATTGCGCGCAAAGATGTTGTTGCTCTGGCATATAGAATTCATTATCAAGCACAGAATAGCGCGCAGAATATTCATTCACATTTGCGGTTCTATGGCGAATCCATTGACGGGCAATGAAGATTGGCAATTTCACATGGAACTTAATCTCGCACATTTCAAAAGGCGTTGAGTGCCAATGGCGCATCAGATACTTAATGAGCCCTGCATCTTGCGTTACGTGCTTGGTACCCTTACCATATGACACGCGGGCAGCTTGAACAATTGAGCTATCATCGCCCATATAATCAATGAGACGCACAAATCCATGATCAAGAACAGGCAAAGCCTCATAGAGAATGTCTTCAAGAGCTGGCACTGTTGCGCGTCTGGTTTGAAAGGTCTCAGCGCGCTGGGCTGCAATCTCTTCTGAAATCAATTGACTGGCCTTATTTGATTCTGTTTGATTTTTTTGTAAAGATGTCTGCGCCATGCTGCCCCCTGTTGTTATCGCAACCACCATTTTAAAATTCTACTGCTTCACTCGTCGCTTATGTAGGTAAACTACACTGCGCTCCTCGTTCATAGTATAATTTTATCTGGCGTTTGCTATTATCAATTTAAATATTGTCCCTTTATAGCAAATTTCGAGTCGAGAATAAATCTTTTAAAAGCGATTCCGATATAAAAAATTGCTATAGGGATTCCGTGGAGACAGAAGGCCAACTCTTATCTGAAACGATACCTAGATCATTTATAGCCCAGAACGAGGCATTTTTTGGGCTATAAAAAGTAATTTATAGCCCAAAGGTTATTTATAACCGTTTAGTTTTGCGCAGCTTTAAACAGCCCGATCCTGACAAATTCTTCAACTGTTTCACCAATATCAAGATCAAACTTCTTTGCAATCAATTGCACAAAGCTTGATGGCTTAAAATAAGTGAAGAAAATTTGCATAGCCTCTTGCTTGTCCAGGGCAACAAGATGCTCATAAAGCACCTGTGTATGAGCATCAAAGTAAACCTTTGTTGATCCCAACAGGTCCTTACCAAGCAAGTTACGGAGATAGAACCCTTGATGTGAGGCTTGCTGAATCTCTCCACGAACGCCCGCTATCTGCTTCATCATGACATTGTTTCCTGAGAACATCTTTTCAATCTCCTCGGCCAAAATCTCGCAGATCACTAATTTTGACTGATCATGAGGCAAGTCAACAAGACGTGACTCTGGAGCTGGAGCTGCCCCTTGACCGTATCTGCATGAAGCTGGCAATACATTCAAATAATATCTACCAATTCCATCTGATTTCCCTGTCGGACAAAACATAATGGATCCAAGCATTTTAATAAAGGTCATTTCACGGTCAGAAAAATCATCTCCTTGATTTCTTGTCTCTGACAGGGAGTCTATATAGGCGGCAATTGCGAAAAATCGTGCTGTAACAATTGGCACAATTGCATCTTGATCTCCTTCAAAAGAGAGATGACGCGCTAAAAACTGATCAAACACCGCATGCTCTTCTATCTCTGCAAAGCTAAGACCTGTAAGCTCTTTCACTTGATCAGTCAAGCCTTCTTCTGAAGCAAATCGGGCCTTTAAAACTGAGAGATGACGATCTAGAAAGTCAGGTGATACTTTTGGTAACTGTCCGGCTCGAATGACGATCTCTTTCATTTCGGATCCAAAAAAGGTAGGATTAAAAGACAAAGAATAACCATTTAATATTTCTATGCTCGGGTTCATATTGTCCCAATTTATAGGCTCTGCTCTCTTTGCTTCTAATCTTTGGAAAATGTGATAGGGATTCAGCGGATCGCTATTTGCGCTTAAGAGCAGAATGGAGGTTCTGATCGCGAGCTGAACAATCTCATGCTCTTCATTAAGACCTAAGGATCCTGCGCCGCGCCTTGCAATAAAGTCAGCCAATTGCCTGACTTTCTCTTTATTAGGATTATGCTGCATTTGGTCACGCCAGTAATTTATTAATTGCTCTATTTCATCCCTAAAAAATCTAGCTACAAACAAAGCAATATCAGATTGAACCAATCTCTCAAAATATATTGGATCATTCATATGAATATCAGATAATTCTCTAACAGCCCGCTGAGCCATCTCAAAGGGGAGCGCATCAATACATTGCATAACAGCAAGACGCTTTTTATAGAGATGAAGGACACCTGTAGGAATTGGCTTCTCTCCTGTGGAATCAAAGAAAACAGCCTCCATACCTTTCCATTCAATCCGATCGAGACATCCGTGATAGGCACTCAAAAACATTTGACCCTCTTCTGAGTCTATTACCTCTTTATATGTCTGCATAGCTCTTATCTTCAATGCCAGTTCGTAACCATCATTTGAAGGTCCATTCAAATGATGGTTAACATCTCTCTGATCATTTTCAGAAATCGATATCAAAGCATCCACAACTGCTTCATGACCATAGGGCATCCTTGAGCATAAAGATAGAACACGTTCCAAAACCACCTCTCTTTGGTCAAGCGGTTGCTTTAGAAGTGTTATTACAACACTCAATCGAGTGCTATGATGAGGAATAGCTGAAATAAGCCTGTATAATTCGTCTGAAATCCGAGCAATATCTTCCAAAGATATTTGCTTTAATAGATCTTCACAGACTTTATGAAAAACCTCTGCATCTTTGATACCTCCTAAAAGCCTTTCGCCAAGAACAATCAAATCACGACGCCTCTCCATCGGAACCTTCGCTAAAGCCACAAAAATCCAAGAATGACCATGAGTCAATGCTCTGATATAAGGAAAGACAAGCCTAAAAGTCTCCGCTCTTTCAGAGTCAGGAATAGACAGAAGTCCAGTGAGAGTCAAAGCGCGACCTACCACACCCCTTTTTGTCATCCCATTCATATAAGGTGCTACCACTGATAAAAGATCAAGCCTTTCTTCAGGGGTACAATTTTCTATGGCTTGAATCAGACGTGGAATCTCTTCATCATCTAGCCTAATATTAACGAGAAATTGGTCTAATAAAGGAAAAAATTCTCGCAACTGCTTAACATTCATCCCTTTCATCAAAGCTGAGCAATTCGGATTTTTCAGATCTCTGATAGAAGAAAAAACCAAATCAATTGCTTCGTCTAAGTTTTCAGGCTCTATCGCCAGCAAAACTGAAAGGATATCTACCAAATCAGAAAAAAAGCTTACATTGTTTACCAAATTTGGCTTCACCTTATCAAGAAGTGTGGCCACCTTCTCAAGAGGGTAATTCAATAGATCTCTGAGAACAACCTGCCTCTTTTCAGAGAGTGTCCCAGGAATGAAACCCAAATAAGTGAAACCTGCATACTGAACTCCTGTCCCTTCTAATTTCATAGATATCATCTCAAAAAATGCACGAATCGTTTGATGATCTATCCCTTTCAGAATAATGAGCAAAGCGCATAGATCATCAAGAGGCCTCCCCTTCAGAAGCTGCCTTAAATCATTTATCAGAACGAAAGAGGATCCCCATTGTGATGGAGGCGTTTCATTCCAGACCCTTAATACCCGAGTCAGATCAAAGTCCCTAAGGCGCAGCTGAGAACAATTCGCCTTGAAAACCTTGATCATCAATTCACGCATCTTACCTGAGAATTGAGAAAGAGTCGTGATCAAAAGACTAAAGGTTCTCTTTTGTATCTCTGAGACAAAAGGCAAAAACTGAAGCATATCTCGGGTGACCGGCACAATTTTTTCCTCATCAGTTCTATTTAATTCTACAATGATTGTGTTTAAATCTGTCACGACTTTTGATAATCCTGGATGACCACTCAACAACTCCAATGCCGCGACAACTTTTTCTTTTTTAGATGAAGACACGCGCATCAGCTCCTTGAGGATAAAAACCCCTTTTTGCATCAAAGGTATGGCACAATCAATAATCTGGATTAATTCCTCTTTGTTCAGACGCAACCTGAGTAAACCATCATAAATATCATTTACTAGTTTCCCACTATTTTCTCCAACCTTCCCTAATTTTTGGAACAAGTGAGTCACCACTTGCCCCATCACTTCAACTTGTGATTTTGAGAGACGTGGCATAACGTTTAGAAATCTATTCCCAGAGTAAAATGCGCCCTCATAATCATTCACCTCACCAAGAATACAAATCGTATTAAATGCCACGGTGAGCTTTGCGAGCCTATTTTTTGAAGGAATCAACTCAATATTGCATAACAAAGTATATGTATGTCTTTGTAAATCTATACGTTGATCAAAAGTATTAACGATACTATCACAGAATTCATCTAAAATCGTCAAGAACTTGGCTCTTTCACTTGACTCAAAGCTCTGAATTAAGCTGAAAATGAGGTCAGCTGGCTGTTTTTGATCAGCCTTTACCTGATATCCATCCCAAAAACCGTTACCCATTTTTTCTGAAAATGCGTTTAAATCACAAAGGTCAGCCTCAGGGATCAAGGCCAAAATTTGATCATAATAAAATTGGCTTTCTGCATCTCTCTCTTCGCTTTCTTCAACCGATCTGTCCATCAGATCGATATCCATCGGATCGAATGCTTGAGCTGTTGCCCTATTGAGAGGTACTGCTTGTGCCGGTTGAGGCATAGGCTGAGCTGGTGAAACAGGAGCAGCATTTATATTAGGCTGTAATGGATTAAAATTGGACATCATAATTTCCTTTATTTAAATATATCGTTTAGGCGGTAATATCTTGTGCATTATGAACAGACAATAGATCATTGATTGAATAAAATCAATATTTTTTATTCAATAGAAAATAAAATCCCAATAATATTTCTATATTCCCCTAAACAGCCCGATCCTGACAAATTCTTCAACTGTTTCACCAATATCAAGATCAAACTTCTTTGCAATCAATTGCACAAAGCTTGATGGCTTAAAATAAGTGAAGAATATCTGCATAGCCTCTTGTTTGTCCAGGGCAACAAGATGCTCATAAAGCAGCTCTGTATAAGGATCAAAGTAAACCTTTGTTGATCCAAACAGGTCCTTACCAAGCAAGTTACGGAGATAGAGCCCTTGGTGTGAGGCTTCCTGAATCTCTCCACGAACACCAACTATTCTTTTCATCATAGCATTGCTTCCTGAGAACATCTTTTCAATCTCCTCAGCCAAAATCTCGCAGATCACTAATTTTGACTGATCATGAGGCAAGTCAACAAGACGTGACTCTGGAGCTGGAGCTGCCCCTTGACCGTATCTGCATGAAGCTGGCAATACATTCAAATAATACCTACCAATTCCATCTGATTTCCCTGTTGCACACAACATAATTGAGCTAAGCATTTTGATAAAGGCCATTTCCTGATCAGAAAAATCATCTCCTGAGTTTTTTGCCTCTGACAAAGTGTCTATGTAGGCTGCAATCGCTATGAATCGCGCAGTGATAATCGGCACAATCGCATCCTCACCTCCTTCAAAAGAAAGATGGCGCGCTAATAGTCGATCGGCAAGCGCCTTCTCTTCTATATTCTCAAAGCTATAACCTGTAAGCTCTTTTACTTGATCAATCAAGCCTTCTTCTGTGGCAAATCGGGATTTTAAAGCTGAGAGATGACGCTCTATAAAGTCATGTGATACTTTTGGTAACTGGCCGACTCGAATGACAATCTCTTTCATTTCTGATCCAAAAAAGAAAGAATTGAAAGACAAAGAATACCCATTTAATATTTCTATGCTCGGGTTTATATTGCCCCAATTCATAGGCTCTGCTCTCTTTGCTTCTAATCTTTGCAAAATATTATAGGGATTTTTCAGATCGCTATTTGCGCTTAAGAGCAGAATGGAGGTTCTGATCGCGAGCTGAACAATCTCATGCTCTTGATTAAGACCTAAATCCCCTGCAAACCTTGAAATACAGCCAGCCAATCGCCTAATTTCCTCTTGATCAGGATTGTGCCGCAATTGATCACGCCAGTCATTTATTAATCGATCCATTAAAGCATCTAAAGACTCTTCAACATCTTCCAAAACTATATTTTTCAAGAAAATTTCACAGAAATTATAAAAAAGCGCTCCATTTCTAATACACCCCATAGGTCCTTGACCAATAAACATCACATGATTGCGTCTGATCATTGGCACCTTTGCTAAAGCAAGAAAAATTGATTCATGATGAATCGTTTCTTTATCGATATAAAGCAAAACAAGCTTGAGAGTCTCTACTCTTTCTGCGGCAGGAATAGATAAAAGCCCTTTGAGAGCACCAAAAATCCCCAACGATGGTATATAAGGTAAAACCGCACTTAAAAGGTACATTTTTTCTTCAGGGTTACAATTTTCTAAGACCTGCACAAAATTATCCACTCCGATATCTCTGCCCGTAACACTCTGTAAAACACATTTCAATAATGGAACAAATTCTCGCAATTGAACAATAGTCATACTCTTCATCAAAGCTGAGTGACTCACATTATTGAGATTTTTGATGGAGGAACAAATCAAATCAATCGCCTCGCTCAAATTTTCAGGCTCTATGGTCAGCAAAGTTGAGAGGATATCTACCAGATCAGAAAAATAGTCTAAATTATTTTCTAAAAATGGCTTCAACTTATCAAGAAGAGCTTCCACCCTTTCAATAGGATGGTTAAATAGGCCTTTGAGCACGACCTGTCTTCTTTGAGAAAGTGACCCAGGCATGGAAGCAGAATAAGTAAAACTTGCATACTGAGCGTTTGTTCCTTCCAATTTTATAGACATCATCTCAAAAAATGTACGAATAGACCGATGATCAATCCCTTCCAAAATAATGTGCAAAGCGCATAGATCACTAACAGGCCTCTTCAGAAGCCCGCTTAAATCCCTTGCCAGCACCAGAGAAGATATCCATTCTGATGGAGGTGTTTCATTCAAAAAGTTCAATAGACTCGAAAGATCAAAAGCCTCAAGACGCAGCTGAGGAAAATTCGCCTTCAAAAACATAATCATCGATTCGCGCATCTCACTTGAAAATTGAAGGAGATTCTCAATCAAAGAATAAGGATTACCCTGATCTATTTTTGAAACAAAAGACAAAAATTGAGCAATCACCTCAATTTCTTCCTCATCAACCATAGATAATCCTAGAACAGCTTTTGATAAATCTGGATAATCACCCAGCAAAATCAATCCCGTGACAACTTTTTCTCTTTTAGATGGGGCAACAGTCATGAGATATCTAAAGATAGAAGCATCTTTTGATATAAAAGGTGAAGCAAGATCAATAACCTGGATTAATCCCTTTTTACCCTCACGAAATTGAAATAAACCATCATAAATTTCATTTACTAGTTTCCCACTATTTTCTCCAACCTTCCTTAATTTTTGGAACAAGTGAGTCACCACTTGCCCCATCACCTCAACTTGTGATTTTGAGAGACGTGGCATAACGTTTAGAAATCTATTCCCAGAGTAAAATGCGCCCTCATAATCATTCACCTCACCAAGAATACAAATCGTATTAAATGCCACGGTGAGCTTTGCAAGCCTATTTTTTGAAGGAATCAACTCAATATTGCATAACAAAGTATATGTATATCTTTGTAAATCTATACGTTGATCAAAAGTATTAACGATACTATCACAGAATTCATCTAAAATCGTCAAGAACTTGGCTCTTTCACTTGGCTCAAAGCTCTGAATTAAGCTGAAAATGAGGTCAGCTGGCTGTTTTTGATCAGCCTTTACCTGATATCCATCCCAAAAACCGTTACCCATTTTTTCTGAAAATGCGTTTAAATCACAAAGATCAGCCTCAGGGATCAAGGCCAAAATTTGATTATAGTAAAATTGAGCTTGTGCATCTCTTTTTTCATCCGATCTGTCCATCGGATCGATTGCTTGAAGCATAACATCAACTTTCTGACGTTTTGCTTCATAATCTGGCTGATCTGCTTTCCGTTTGATAATTGACACCTCAACAGCCTTTACAGCTTGATCTTGAGTATTGACAGCGCGAGGTACCGCAACTAGATCCGGACTGGGGTTAGGATTAGGATTCGGGGCATTTCCCTTGCCGACTGGATCGATTTGTAAATTTTCTTGTGGGTTGAATGGATTAAAATGAGCCATGATCACGAGTCCTTAAATAAAAATATTGCTTGGTATAGATAATAATAGTGTTGATGATACCTTACAACATATAACTCATTTAATCAATATAAAATAAGTTTTTTTTAATAAAATATTATTAAAAAAAACTCCACTTCTTTTTCTCCCCGCCCTCTCCTACGCCATCCGTCTACGCTGAAGCTACGACGAAACGATGGCTTCGGAGCAATAGGCCGCACGAGGATGACAAAAGTTAGATACTCAAACAGCATGCTGGAGCATGTCGGGCGAGACAGAAAATTCTTGACTAAGTTTAAAAATATGATATATTCTAAATTATGAGTATAGAAAAAAGATCAAAAATAAACCTTCTTATGAGTCATATGCCAAAAAATGGTATCATGACAAGCTCAGCCTTGCATCAATTAGGCATCTCTGATCAACTCAAGAAAACCTACATCAAATCAGGTTGGCTGCGAAACATCGGCAAGGGCGCTGTATCCAGATTTAATGAAATACCTTCATTTTATAGCGCTATCAATGCGATTCAAAATCAATTACACCTACCCATACATGTGGGTGGACGATCAGCTCTCAGCCTTCATGGACGCTCACACTACATTAGACTAGGCAAAGAAACGTTTTTTTTGTTTGGGTTGAAAAATATCAAACTCCCTTTATGGTTTAAAAATTACACATGGGATCCTGAGTTTATTTATATGACAACAGATTTTATAAACAAAAATCTGTACACTGAAAACATAACACAGGATGGATTTTCAATCGTTGTTTCTTCTCTTGAAAGAGCTATTATGGAAGCTCTATTCTTAATCCCAAAATATCAAGGCACATCAGAAGCTTTTCACCTGCTTGAAGGCTTAGTGGATATTCGCCCTCAAGTCGTTCAAGAGCTCCTTGAAAATTGTCGCTCTATAAGAGTAAAACGATTATTTTTACTCCTCGCAGAGAAGGCGAACCTACCTTGTGTTAAAGATTTAGACTTACGCAGAATAAATCTAGGTACCGGAAAATTATCTCTTGCTAAAAATGGATTTTACAACCATAAATACAAGATCGTTGTTCCCAAGGACTTAGAAAATGAGTGAAAAGTTTCAAAATCAAGTAAAAATATTATTGAGAATTCTACCATACATCGCACAAGACAGTGATTTCGGCCTCAAGGGTGGCACCGCCATTAATTACTTCTATCGAGACATGCCGAGATTGTCTGTTGATATAGACCTTACCTATTTGCCACTTGATAACAGGCAGGATACTTTATTTCACATCAATGAAAAATATAAAGCCTTTGCAAAAAGAATCTCCGAAACCGCCCCTGACTTGGCACCCAAATTCATTTACGATTCAGAACAACGCGTTAAACGCCTTGATATCTACAAGGGGCAAGATTTTGTTAAAATTGAAATTAATCATGTTGTGCGAGGAACGATCTTCGGAGCAGAACAAAAATCAATCTGTCAATCGATTCAGACACAATTTAAAAGCTTCGTCAATATGCCTGTTGTTTCTATTGGTGACCTTTATGGTGGAAAAATTTGTGCCGCCCTTGATCGCCAACACCCAAGAGACCTATTTGATGTCAAATTATTATTTGAAAACGAAGGATATACACCTGAAATCCACAAAGGCTTCCTTTATTTTCTGATCAGTCATAAAAGACCGATATCTGAACTCGTAAAACCAAATTTACTGAACATCGATAGCATATATTATTCAGAATTTATAGGCATGACTGTAGAGACAATACCCTTAGCCGATCTTTATAACGCGAGAGACCAGCTCCTTGATAAAATTCACAACAATCTCACAAATGATAAAAAGGAATTTTTGATCTCTTTAAAACAGGGCGAACCAAAATGGGAGTTATCAGGAATACCAAATATTGAAACATACCCATCAGTGCAATGGAAGCTTATTAACATCAGGAAAATACCAGCATCCAGACAAAAACCTGCCCTTGACGACTTAAAGCGAAAGCTATCCTTTTAACCACCCCCTCACACAGCATGCTGCAGCATATCGGGTGAGTAAACCGCCGGGATATAGTCGTAACGCTTATACTTTAAAAGCAACGTCTTATTCGTTGTGCGCTTGAGGAAATCTTCATTATGGCTGACAACCAAAAGGGAGCCCTCGTACTTCTTCAGAGACTTCATCAGGCTTTGAATACTTTCGATATCTAAATGGTTGGTCGGCTCATCCAAAATCAGCAGATTCGGTTTTTTGATCATCATATCAGCGAGCAATAAGCGAACCTTCTCTCCCCCGCTCAGCACAGAAATTTCCTTATGAACCTCTTCGCCAGAAAAGAGAACGCGCCCCATGTAGCGACGGATTGCCTCTTCTGAGACTTTCGGATTCTCATCTTTGAGCCATTCCAAACCAGACATTTTCAAATTCACACGCTCATCTGGATTTTGCGGCAGATAATAATAATTTGTATTAAGACCGAATTCAAAAGTACCACCATCGGCTGACACTTCGCCCAGCAGAATCTTCAAAAGTGTTGATTTACCAATACCGTTTTGACCAATGATTGCAAGCTTATCCCCTTTGAAAACAGAGAATGAGACTGATTTATAAAGCACTTTCTCCCCAAAAACTTTGGCGATTTTCTCCGCTTTCAGGATTGCTTTGCCCGTGTGTTTTGCCACCTCAAACTCAAGCGCCAAGTAGCGACGTGATGAATGATCCTGATCCGGCAACTCAATCTTATCAAGCATTTTTTGCTTCGACTTTGCTTGCGCTGCCTTTGTAGCCTTTGCTTTAAATCGATCAATGAACTTTTGTAATTGATCAATGCGCCTTTGCTTTTCTTTCCGCTCGCGGTTTTTTTGCTCTTGGTATTCCTCTTTCAGAAATTCGAACTTCTCGTACTTGCCTGGGTATTCGCGAATTTCTCCATAATCAATATCCCAAATATCCGTTGCGACTGATTTCACAAAACTCAAATCATGGCTGATGAAAATCACAGCGCCTGAAAAAGAGGTTTTCAGATAATCCTCAAGCCATTGAATTGAGAAAATATCCAAGTGGTTGGTTGGCTCATCAAGGAGCAAACAATCAGGCTCATTGAATAAAGCGCGAGCTAAATAAACACGGAGTTTAAAACCGCCCGATAGAGTTGAGAGCGGCAATTCATGAAATTCACGCTCAATCCCAAGACCAATCAGAATTTTCTCAATCTTACCTTCCGCTTGATAGCCGCCAAAATGACTGTATTTTTCCTCAACTTCTGCAAAGGCAATGCAATTTTCTTCAGTCCAATCTTCAAGCTTATGGAATTTTTCACGCTCAACAAAAGCCTCCCAAAGCTTAGGGTTTCCACGCATCACGATATGGCGAATAATTTCATTATCTTCAACGAATTGATCCTGGCCTTGCCAGCCCAGCGAACAATGCTGAGGCACTTGAATGACGCCATCATCCGGCTCCTCAAGTCCGTAGAGAACCTTCATAAATGTTGTTTTCCCAACGCCGTTGGCGCCCAAAAGCGCATAGCGACGGTTCTTCAAAATGGACAATTGCACATCTTGAAATAAAAGCTTATTCCCATAGCAATGGGTTAAATTTGTAATCGTAATCATTATTCATCGTTCTTTCTGTTAGGCAGATTTTTTGAGACTAAATCTCTGTGCCACATATGCATCAAGAATCGCAGTAAATTCCTCAGCGATATGATCCCCTCTGAGCGTTTTCACTTTTTTACCCTCAATAAAAACAGGCGCAGCTGGGTTCTCATTACTACCGGGAAGGCTAATGCCGATATCCGCATGCTTACTTTCACCCGGACCATTCACAATACAGCCCATCACAGCAAGCTTCAAGGTTTCAACACCAGGATAGGCTTTGCGCCAAACAGGCATCTTGCCTTCAAAATAACGCTGAATCTGATCAGCTAATTCCCGAAAGAAAGTACTGGTTGTCCGTCCACAGCCCGGGCAAGAGGAAACCGCCGGCATAAATGATCGAACCTCTAAGCTTTGCAAAATCTCCTGGCAAATACGCACCTCTGTTGTGCGCTCTTGCCCTGGCGCTGGCGTTAATGAAACGCGAATCGTATCCCCAATGCCATCAAGCAATAAGGGGGCTAAAGCCGCTGCACTGGCAACAGTGCCCTTAATCCCCATGCCTGCTTCCGTCAAACCAAGATGCAAGGTGTAATCTGATCTTATGGCAAGCTCACGATAGATCGCAATTAAATCAGGCGCTTTCGATACTTTACATGAAATGATGATCTTATCCTTCGCAAGGCCAATTTTCTCAGCAAGCGCAGCACTTTGAAGGGCTGATCTGATCACAGCTTCCCGTTCAACGGCTGCTGCTGATAAAGGATTTGCAAGCTTTGCATTTTCATCCATGAGTCTTTGAGAGAGTTCTTCATCAAGCGAGCCCCAATTCACGCCAATGCGCACAGGCTTATTGTGCTTGATTGCAACATCAACCATCATCTCGAATTGTTTATCGCGCTTATCTCCGAAACCAACATTGCCTGGATTGATTCGATACTTATCTAAAGCCTCCGCACAGCCTTGATATTTGGTCAAAAGCGTATGGCCATTGTAATGAAAATCCCCCACCAGTGGCACTGTTACATTTTGCTGTAAGAGTCTCTCGCGAATGACAGGAACCGCTTGTGCGGCCTCTTCATCATTCACCGTCAGGCGAACAATCTCAGAGCCTGCTTCATGCAGATCAATGATTTGGCGCACTGTTTTTTCAACATCTGCTGTTGCCGTATCGGTCATGGATTGCACAACAACAGGCTGCCCTTTACCTACAAGGACATGGCCAACTTTAACCAACTGCGTTAAATGTCTTTTGATGCTGTCTGTCATTTTGTGCTCTCTTTAATGAATGAAGCGCTGAAGCCTATCTACACTGGTTTTGACTATAATACATTAGCCCCACAATTGAAACAAAATTCTAGACAGTTTCCTCTTGACCAACTGACGTTACAGGACAAGAATGAAATAAATGTGCAAACAAGGAGATCAAACATGTCAGATATTCAAAGTGCTAAAAAACAAATTGACCAGATTCTCGAATTAGGAATTCATGCAAATCATGGAGGATTTACTGACGCACAACGCAAGCTCCTTAACATTGAGTTTGCCTTCAAGCGAACTGAATTAATCTCAATGCTAGAGACAATCAATAAGCCTTTAGCTCAATTCACAATCTCAGAACTATCCATTTCTACTTTAGAGGAAAACGCTCTTGCTATTCAAACATTGAACCAGCTATCTCTCCATCTTTCAAATGAGAGTACACCCCCTCAAAACTCCTAAAAATGTCATCCTCTTGACTATTTGACTCCGAAATGGTCTAATAGATCGAGAGGAGATCATCCATGGCCTATATACCATCCGTTCCGTCAAAAAAACTTAATTTTTCATATAACCAATCCCAAATTCCTGCAAATCCTGAAGCGTCGACACCGCGTGCAAATCATCAGCTCGCCTATGAAAATTATCTCCTTGGGCAAATCACCTCTCTAGAATCAAGACTTGTTTCATTGACGCAATCAAAAAATCGCACAACACAACAAGCAGGAGTGTTCTTTGAGATGTTTCTCGATAACGTTAACCAGGCCATTACGTCATTAGAACGCGCAACAGAACAGGCAAAAAAATGCGACTCTGATGACATAAGCATGAATGATCGAGCTCTGCTCGATACTGTTTTGCTAGATCTTGAAAAGAATCTGGATGAGCAGCTTTCATTTCCGCTACTTGGCGAAACACTCCAAAGACCACAAACACCAGATGAGGCTCCGCTTGAACTCTCTCTCCTCTCCTCAGGAGAAGCCAGAAGAGCCCTGAACACCCTTTCCCCTCTCTTAACAAAAGCAAAAGAGCAGAAAGCTGCTATTCTTGTCAAAATAGAACAGCTGAAAACACAGCAGCAATAAAAAGAGGCAGATATGTCAGCTCTACAACATCTCCAAACTGCAATAATGCAGGCCCTTGACTTAGCCAATCACGCCAATCAAGATGGATTTACGACCGTACAGAGAGGGTATCTCAGTACTGAATTTAGCATGTTGAAAGAGAATCTTTTCTCTGCAATGGAACAAGCCAACAAGCCTTTAAATCTATACCATGTCCAATTTGTATCTATTTCAACTTTAGAACAAACAGCAGTTGCGATCGATAAACTGACCTTGCTCTCAGGCTATCTTTTAAGCTACCATCTCTCTCCTAAGAGCTGCTAACATTAGCTCAAAAGGTGCTTTCGCTCTTTCACATAATCCTTCAGCGTCAAGAAATCATCGATTGTGAGATTCTCTGCTCTTAGAGATGGATCAAGACCTAGGCTCTGTAAGACAGATTCAGTCCCCGGAATAAAACCCTTCAGGCTTTGCCTTAACATTTTCCGCCGCTGCCCAAAAGCATGATGCGTCAAAGTCTCAAGGATCTTGAAATCCTCAGCATCAAAGATCAGATCTTTCTTTGGCGTAAATCGAACAACTGTTGAAACAATCTTTGGAGGCGGATAAAAAGCCACTGGCGCAATATCAAAACATTTCTCAACGCTGCAAAGCCATTGAGATAAAATCGAAAGACGCCCATAGACCTTTGTATCTGGCTTTGCGACAAGCCGATCCGCTACTTCTTTTTGAAACATCAGCACAAAACAATCAAAAGACTTAACCTGATGAAGCCATGAAATCAGCAGTGTTGTGGAAATATTATAAGGCAGATTTGCTACAATCTTAAGATGCTTACCTGGCATTGCAAAACGCGTCGTATCAATTGTTAAAGCATCAGCATTCAGAATCTCAAATCGCCCCCCATACCAATCCTTCAACAAATCAGCAGCTTTGATAGCTCTTTCATCTTTTTCAATGGCATAAATCTTATGTGCTTCTGATTCCAGAAGAGCTCTTGTCAAAGCACCGGGGCCTGAGCCTACTTCAATCACAATATCGTCATTGGTAAGCGATGCGCAGCGCGCAATTTTTTGTGTGAGAGATAGATCGAGTAGAAAATTTTGCCCCAAGGATTTCTTAGGCATGAGATCGTACCGATCAATCACCTCTTTAATCGTTGGTCTTTCTCTGTCAGAAGCAGTCATTAAATCCTGATCTCAATATAAGCATTATTGCGCAAATCACGCATCAGACGACGTTGTAATACATCAATCTTTTCCATATAAAGCTTCTGTTGAATTTTCTCTTCAGATGGCATTTCAATCTGAGCCTCATCCCGATGGCAAAGCATTAAAAGCAAAAGACCTGTTTCATTTTCAAGAAAATGCGTTGGCTTACCCACATCAATGGCCGATAAAAGCATGTACATTTGATCTGGCATCTCACCGAGCTTCACACGATCGACATTCCCTGTCATTCCAGAATCATATTTTTTTGATGCCGCTTCAAAAGCAGGACATCCTCTCACCTCACTTGTAATTTTCTCAGCTTCTTGGCGGAGCTCTGCTTTACGCGCCTCATCCTCTGTTCCATCAAAAACAATGTGAAGTTGTCTTAAATCAGCCATTGCATCACGGTTATCCGCTTCAAGCATTTTCCGTTTTGAGCGAACCAAGACAATATGATACCCAAATGGAGATCGAATCGGATGTGAAATCTCACCTGGTGACAACTTTGTCAAAACAGCATCGACTTCTGGCATCATCTGCCCTTCCATCACCCACCCCATATCACCACCATTTGGCGCTGCTGCTGATTGAGAAAATTGACGCGCCACCATTGAAAACGCCGTTCCCTTTTTCATTTGAACATAAAGTTGATCTGCAAGCTCTTTAACGTCTTTTTCTTTCTCTGGCTTATCAATCAACAAATCAATCACCGCAACCAAATATTGAGGCTTACCTGCATTGTCTTTTAAATAGTTTAGTCTTTCTTCTACTTCTTCAGGCGAGACAGTCACATCGCCCGATGCTCTTTGATACAAATATTGTTGCCATAGAATATTAGCCTTTACCTGATTTTTCATTGTGTTGATTGGTACATTGCCGCGCTTTAAAAGAGCTGTCAGACCATCAACATCCATGTTATTCTGTCCAGAAATTGCTTCAAGGCCACGTGTTACATCTTCATCTGTTACTTTGATTTTCTTCTCAAGCGCTTCTTGCGTTTGAAGTTTCTCATCAACCAGAGCTCTTAAGGCTTCAGTCTTTAGAATCTTTTCATTGTGTTCATTGCGTGGCAAGCCTGATTCAAAAAACATCATGCTGAGGCGACCATCATACTCTGCGCGCGAAATCACTTCATCATTCACCAAAGCTGCAATCTTTGCTTTTTCTGCTCCCACTGAAACAGCTGGCATCAAAAAGCTGATGCTCAAAATAGGAGTCAAAAAGAATTGAAGATTTTTCAATAAAGAAGCATTTTTGTGAGCTAAAATCATGTTGTACCTAACTTGATTGAGTTAACCATCTTCCTTATGAATAATCAAAGGAACTGCAATAAACAAACCTAACACAGCCGGCGCCCAAGCTGCAATAAAAATCGGGATACTTTGCGAGAGGCCCATTGCAAAGAGAACATCTTTTACAATATAATACAAAACACCCGCGCACATCCCACTGGCAATCATTTTCATAAAGTTACCAAAACGATGATGGCCTACAGAAAAGAACATCCCAAACATCACCATCGCAACAAAAGTTAAAGGCTGTGCAAGATAGGTCTGGTAGTAGAGAATATGCTGATCATTCATAAGACCCGTGCGCCCCAAAACTTCAATGTAATGGGGTAATTTCCAAAATGAAATTGAGGATGGTTTTAAAAAGCCATCTTCAATATTTTCTTTATCAATTTGCGTTTTTAAAACAAGTTCATCCATCTTTTTAGGACCATGGATTTTGTCATGACGCACAACATTATGTAAAATCCATCTCTGGCCTTGAATCACAGCCTTTTCAGCATCAATACGATCAATATTATCTTTAAAATCACGCACAAAATAAACCGTTACACTGTATAGTTCAGACAGATCTCTGGCACTTGTTTTTGCATGGAGAAATGTTAAATCATTCCCTTCCATCTCCTTAAACCAAAGCCCTGTTTCAGACAGATCCAAAACATCTGTTTGTTTTTTAACGTGCTTTGTGTTGATACGATTATATTTTTCAAGCATCAAAGCCCCAACTGGATTAAGCATGGTCACATTAATCACACCAATCAAAAAAGCACAGCAGATAATCGGCAGCATCATTTGCCATATCGAATTACCAGCGGATCGCATAACCGTTAATTCTTGATTGCGACTTAACCGCAGGAAAGAAATCATACTCGCAAAAAGCACAATAAAAGGAAACACTTTCTGGAGAGATTCATGCAGCTTCAAAAAAGCCATCTCTAAAACAAGACCGAAGGAAACACCCACTTTTGATCCCGTTTTACGAAGCAATTCAACAATTTCAACCGTCCAGATCAAAAAAAGTAAAATGGCAAAAACAACCAAAAACCAGGTCAAAAATTGCCGAGACAGATATTTAAAAAGAACAGGCGAAAAATAATATTTCATCTAGCCCCCCTTCCGTGAGATAAGCGCTTATTTGTCGCGTGCCTCATCTGCGTGAAAAGCTTTGTATAGCTTCCATATCCTGCAAAATAAAGAATCGGTGCCAACGGCAATATATACAAAAGAGGCGTCAAGACTGGATTTTTGATCGCGAGCTTTTCAAGCATAAGTCCCAAAAACCGAATGGCCATCGCAATAACCATAATCAGCACAATATTCTTAGAAAACCCACGTCGAGAAAAAGATGAATTTAATAAAACTGATGCACCTAAAACCGTGAAACCGAGTATGTAAAGAGGAATCGTAAAACGACGATGCATCTCAATAATCATCTTGTTCTTACGCAAAGGCTTTTCCTCAACAGCAATACTCTCCCAAAGATCTGAAAAATTCTTCTCTTTCACATCCTTGAAACTCTCTGTTGTTTTACGCTTAAACTGATCCAAATCAATTTTATACTCAGCAAAATTCAAAGTTCCAATTCTGCCGGTTTGTTCATTATATTCTTGCCTTGATCCGTTATAAATCAAAACACGCCCCTTTGATTCATCAAGTTCAACAATCTGCCCTGACTGCGCAAAGATTGTTACAGGCTTTTCTTTCTGACGCGTATCATAAATCAACACACCAAAAAGCTCACCCTTGTTACTTTTCTCACTCACAAAAACCGTCAGATTCTTTGAAATATCAACAAAAACACCTTCCCGAATCATAAAGGCTGAAAAATCGTTTTTAATTGTCTGTTGAATCGTCGTCATTTTCTTTTGAGCCTGAGGCGCATATTCAATCGTTAAAGCAAAAGAAAACAGAGTCAGCACAATCGCAAAAACCAAAGCTGGCCTCATAAGCTGCAATGTACTCATCCCAGCGGCTTTCAACACAACAAGTTCATTATCTTGGAGCATTTTATTATAAACAAACAAAACGGCAATCAAAGCAGCAATCGGCAAAATCAGATACAAAAAGCTTGGTAAGGTTAAGAACAAAAGCTTCACAAACATGTAAAATGACGCACCACCCGCAATCACAAATTCAATGAGTCGAATAGACTGAGTCAACCACAAGGCGCAAATCAGCCCAAAAAGAATGACCACGAGTGCTATTGCAAGATTTGTGATTCCATATTTGAAAAAAAGTTTCATTTGATATATAACAAATCCTATTAAGGGGGGTGAAAGAAAAACCTACCGAAATTTCCAAAGACCGACTACAATATTTAGAAACTTATTTCTTTTACCACAATCTACGAAAAATACAAAGGTTTACCATGACACTTACGATAAAATTTTACACTGAATCGCTTGATACACTCAAAGCAAAAAAGAAAATTAAAGAAATTTTACTACCCCTTTTAAAATCAAACCATTTATCCACCTCTTTTTCTGCCTTTTCAAAGTCATCAAAAAAAATGATCGAAGCTGCTTTGGCTCACCAAGATTTTAAAGCCGAAAAAGGTCATGTCACAAGCCTGATTCTCCCTGAAGAGGAAGGCATCACAAAACTCATCCTTCAAGGCCTGGATCCAAAGAAAACAAAAGCTCTCGATTTTGAAGAACTCGGCGGCAAATTATACGACCAACTACGTGCTCCAGCTCATGACAATATCCACCTTCATTTTGATGAGCTTCCAAAATCAAGCCTCTCGTCCGCTGAAATTGTTGCTCATATCGCAAACGGTATGCTTTTAAAATCTTATAGCTTTGAGAAGTACTTCAAGCAAGATGGCGATAAGGCTGAGGCCAGAAAAACCATTAAAACCGTTCATGTCTATACAACCGACCTCAAAGAAACTCAGAAGTGCTTTGCAGAATTAGAAGCAGTTACAAGCGGGATCTCTCTTACAAAAGATCTCGTGTCAGAGCCGCCAAATGTCATCTACCCTGAAACATTCGCAAACGTCTGCAAATCCTTAAGCAAAATCGGTATTGATGTGAAGGTTCTGAACAAATCCAAACTTGAAAAAATCGGAATGAATTCCCTTCTTGCTGTATCACAGGGCAGCCCTAAAGACCCTTACGTTGTGATTATGGAATACAAGGGAACATCCAAAAAGAAAAAAGATGATAAACCAATTGCCTTTGTTGGAAAAGGAGTGACCTTTGATACAGGCGGTATTTCACTCAAACCCGGCCCAGGCATGTGGGATATGAAATTCGACATGGCTGGTGCTGCTGTTGTCACAGGCCTCATGAAAGCTCTCGCTTTACGCAAAGCGAATGTTCACGCTGTTGGCATCATTGGTCTTGTTGAAAATATGCCATCTGGAAGCGCAACACGCCCGAGCGATATCGTCACAAGTCTCTCTGGTAAAACCATTGAGATCCTCAATACAGATGCAGAAGGCCGCCTGGTTCTGGCTGATATTCTCACCTATGTTCAGCGCGAATATAATCCTGGAACCGTGATCGATCTTGCAACACTCACAGGCGCGATCATTATGTCACTTGGCTATGAGTTTGCTGGCCTCTTTTCAAACAATGATACATTGGCTGATCACCTTTATAAAGTTGGCCTTGAATCTGGTGACAAAGTCTGGCGTCTTCCTTTACACGAGGTTTTTGATAAAGCGCTCGATGGCAGCGTATCTGATCTTCAGAACATCCCAACTGATAAGGTTGGCGCAGGCAGTATCACAGCAGCACAATTCCTTTCTCGCTTCATTGAAAAAGATGTCAATTGGGCTCATCTTGATATTGCTGGTACAGCTTGGGCTTACAAAAATGGCGCTCTTTATACCAAAGGCTCAACAGCTCACGGCGTCAGGCTCCTTAATACGCTTGTTAAGACTCACTTTGAAGGGTAAGTGACAAGACGATGGAGATCCGCTTTTACCATCTATCGCGTACACCGATCACAAAGGCCTTACCTCAAATTTTGGATAAGGCCTATGAGCGGAGCCTTTTGACTTACATCTATTGTGCTGACAAGCCCTCTCTCCAGGGGCTTTCTAAGGCCATTTGGTCACACAAACCGCAAGGCTTTATCCCTCATGGCTCACTTGAAGAGACGCATCGGGAGCGTCAACCAATTCTGCTCGGCTGCTCTATTCCCACTGAAAGACCTGAAAACAAGGCAAATCTTTTGATTTCAACCACAGCGAATGGTCTTTTTGATGCGGACTATCAGTTTCCTTATGATCAATGGTTCCATTTTTTCGATGGCAATGAGGCAAAGGCTCTTGATGATGCTCGCACCATGTGGAAAAGCCTCTCTAAAGCATCTGGCCATGAGCTCACCTACTGGCAACAAAGCGATACCGGCTGGGCGAAGAAGTAGGGTATTTTTTACTCGTCCGATATTAGAGAACAATTACCCGTCATTCAGAGTCACCCCCATAAGGTGTGACGTGGAATCTCTGCTATATATCAACAAATTCTGCATTAAATTCTAATATATGAGACTCCACGCCCTCCCAAAAGGAGGGCTCTGAGTGACGATAAGGATGACCTATGATCAGTTCGGGGCGACGAATAGCATTACAACTCTCTCCTCGCCGTCATGGTGAGGAACGACTTGTCGCGACGCGACCATCCAGAAATGCTTCAACAAGTGCAAACATTGGTAATACTGCTGTTTATAATTCAACTGGATCCTCATCAGCCTACGCCATCCATCTACGCTTCGCTTCGACGAGACAATGGCTTCTTACTTTACGCGCGAATGGCTGTAAGATTGACACACCAGATGACTTCGGCATGCCGGCTTAAATAATCTCGTTAGCCTCAAGGACGCTGCTGAAAAAGAGATCCAGCCCTCATCATACAAATTCCTCACATTAAGCCTTGACAAATATAATATAATTTTATATATTCTCTCTATACTTTATTTTTAAAACAATATTCGATGAAAGACATAAAACATGACATTGATTTCTTCATTAAACAAACAAGACCAATTACCAACTCAAGCAACTCAAAAGCCGGACACCATCAGACTCGAAATCGGAAGACCCGTTCCTAAATTATCTGACGCGATGCTATCATATCAAGCCTCACAGATAAATAAACTTCCTCTGGAAAAAAGAATAGCAAGCGTGCAAGCACTCAACCTTCCACAAGAATTAGAAACAAAGCTCATTCAATTCGGCATTGAACAAAAATTGACGAAAGTCTGTGATAATCGCGAGGCGCTTCTTGCCACCTTTCAAGA
>JAGPBS010000012.1 GCA_018063245.1 Alphaproteobacteria bacterium
TCGATAACTCCTTTTGCTAACCACGGCATTTTAGATCTCCCATTTTTGCCGTAAAGTTTATCAATTTTCGTTACCTATGTCCCCGCACATTCGTTACCTATGTCTCCGGTCTGTACACGAAGGCAGGAATGACAAAATTGATTTTTTTCAGACAACTCAGATCATTTACGAAACAAAAATTCACGACCAACTTTGACGCGCGGCTTACCATCATAATCGATAATGTCAGCAGTTGCGTAGGTCTCTCTCCATTTTTCTGGCAAGAAAGAGCCTGTGCCAATCATATCAATTGGCGCTTTGGCTTCAGCCATTAAGAGGCATTTATTATAATCAAACCCGCTTGAGGCAATAATTTTCACTTGCTCAAAACCGTTTTTATCTAAATTCTCTCTAAGCCAGAACAGGCCAGCTGCTGAAACGCCAGTGCCAACCAAATGCTTAAGCTCATCTTCTGTTCTAAATCCTCTGATTGATTTAGGTGAATGTTTTTCAAGAACAGCATAAGATTGTGTTGGATCTAAACCTTCAACATAGCGTCCACCTGACGTATCAATTCTAAGTGAGAGTTTTCCAGACTTAGCTTCTGCTGAAAAATGATAACAAACCTCAAGTGAATCTGTAATTTCTTGAGCAAAGTAGTCAATTAAAACAATTAGGCTTTGATCCGGAAATGTCTTTGCATAGAGTTCTGCTGCTTTTAATGTTGAACCTGCATAGCCAATGAGAGCATGGGGCATTGTCCCCATTGCTTTTTCATTCCCGAAATAATGGGACGTTGCGGCAATTGAATTGCCAATAAATCCGATTGCTTTTGCTTTTTCTTTTGCGCTTGCAGAACCAACTGAAGCAGCATATGACATTTGCTCTGCCATGTCATGACCTGCACAATGACGTGCATCCATTGCTAAAAATGGAATTTTAGGCAAGGTCGAGCACATGCTAAAGGCATTGTAAGCTGCAACACATGCCGGTCCTATTTTCATTAAGAGCTCAGTTTCAAGATCAACAAGCTGTGAAAATTGACCCGAAACATACATCAGAGGCTCACCCGCTCCAACCCATGCACCTTCTGGATAGCAAAGATCAATCTGAAATTGAGTATTGCGTTCTAATTCTTTTTCTTTGAGCCAATTGATTGCAAGGCGAGGGGCCGACAAAACAGGCCTACGCATAAAGATAGCATATGTAACGTGTGCATCTCCATGTGATTCAACAATTTTTTTTGTTTTGAGAAAATACTCATCAACCCATGCAGTGCCCGACAATTGATCTTGAATTTTCTTACTCACTCTTCTGATCCTTCATGATTTTTGCTTTTTCACGTTGCCAATCGCGCTCTTTTTCAGTCTCACGCTTGTCGTGAAGTTTTTTACCTCTTGCAACACCAAGCTCTATTTTAACTTTACCTTTTTCATTAAAGTACATTGAGAGAGGAACGATAGTTGTTCCTTTGCGGCTCACAGATTGTGCAAGCCGTGTAATTTCTTTTTTTCTGAGCAAAAGTTGTCTTGGTCTTTTAGTCTCATGCTGAAAATAATTACCAGTATGTTGATTTTCAGGAATATAGGCATTATAGAGCATAATGACTGAATCATCATTTTCTGTTTTACCAAGTGCTGCAAAAGATTCATTCACGCTGGCATGGCCTTCTCTGAGCGATTTAACTTCGCTACCAAAAAGCATAATGCCTGCCTCAAAAACTTCATCGATGAAGTAATCAAATTTTGCTCTTCTATTTTGTGCAATGAACTTTTTAGCGCGTTCTTGCTTCTCTTTGTCCGCCATTTTTTCCTCTATATGCGGCAGCCTTATGCATGAATTTCAATCAAGAAAATTGCATTGGATATCCGCTTGAATCTGCAAAGCTTGCAATGGCTGATGTTTCATGAGTCAAGAGATGCAACTTTTTCATTACATCTTGAATTGCTTCTTTTGATTCCTCAGTCGTTGTCACCAACGGTAATCTCACATCATCACGACACAGACCCATTAAGCTTGCTGCATATTTTACAGGACCTGGGCTTGTTTCGCAAAACAAAATATCACTGAGGGGAGCCAATTGATCTCTTATTTTTGTAAAAGTAGCTATATCAGCCTCTTTCCAAGCTTTATAAAACTGAACACAGAGTTCAGGCACAAGGTTAGAGGCAACAGAAACGCATCCATCTCCTCCATGCGCAAAATAAGCACCTGCTACAGGATCATCGCCAGTCAGCACTTTAAAATCATTTCCTAAAGCTTGGCGATATTTAAGAGGCATGGTGATATCACCAGAACAATCTTTAATTGCCTTAATCCGAGGAAGTTCTGCCAAAGCACAAACTGTATCAAAACTCATGTTCACATTGGTTCGGCTAGGCACATTATATAAAATAATTGGAATGTCAACAGCGTCATGAATTGCTTCAAAATGAGCATAAATACCGCGTTGTGTTGGTTTATTGTAATAAGGAGCAACACTCAGAACAGCATCAGCACCAACCTCTTTGGCATATTTTGTTGTTTCAATTGAATGAGCTGTATGGTTCGAACCAGTACCCGCAATGACTTGACATTTCCCTTTTGCAACTTCCATCGTTAAATCAAAAATACGATAATGTTCAGAGATTGAAAGAGTTGGGGCTTCACCTGTTGTACCACAAGGAACAACGCCTGTTACACCTGCTTTAATTTGACGCTCTATCATTTTCTGAAAAGCATCTTCATCTATTTTATTATCTTTAAAAGGCGTTATAAGAGCCGTATAATATCCTTCAAACATCTTTTTCTCCTTTTTTATAATCTGGACCTTAAAAAGAATAACAGGAAATGGACTCAAAATGCAATCAATAGAACAAAGACTTTCTATCTCTCAACGTCTCTGCAGATTTTTCCTTCTCTTTGGTTTAGCCTCAAGCTTTGCAATCGATGCAAATGCAGATGACTCACTAGGCTTTCTGTACAATGCGGCATCACAAAAACAATGGCATGTCCTTGAAAAAATTGCGGTGCAAAAGAAAAACCCTGAGACCAAAGCCTTTATTCAATGGATGTGCTACAAGAATAAAACATGCCCAGCATCAGCTACTGACATGGTTTCCTTTATTCGTCAAAATCCAACATGGCCCGATATTAAGCTTATTCAAGAAAATGCTGAACAGGCTTTAGTCCGTGAAAATAATACAAAGCTTGCCATGGAATGGTTTTCAAACCATGAACCTCAAGGGCTTGAAGGTATGATGATCTATTTAAAAGCCGTTGAAGCACAAAAAGGAAGAGAAGCTTTTTCAAAAGAAGTCAAAAGATTTTGGAGAGGCTCTCAATTCATTGTACCTACACAGCAAAAATTTTTAAGTCTTTATAAATCGCAATTGAATGTTGAAGATCATGTTCAGCGCTTTAATTTCCTGATTGAAAAAAATCAACTTCATCAAGCTGAAAAAATCATCCCTCATTTGCCTCAAGATCAAAAAGCCCTTGCATCAGCAAAGCTTGCTTTGGCTCAAAATCACCCAGCTGTTGCTCATGCTTTACAAAAAGTACCTCAATCCCTCAGGAATGATGCAACACTTAATTATTTACGCGTGAAATGGCGTCATAAACGCAAAGCGGATAAAGAAGCTCTGGAACTGCTTGAGTCTAAAAACATTCATTTCCCGCAAACACAGAACATGTGGGTTGAGAGAAATTACTATGCGCGTGCTTTGCTTAAAGACAAACAATATCAACGAGCCTATAAGATCGCCTCACAACATGGCTTAAAAGAAGGAGCCTCTTTTGCAGATGCTGAATTTTTAAGCGGCTGGATTGCTCTTAAATTTCTCAAGAATAAAGAAACTGCCCTGAATCACTTTACAGCCTTACAAAAAGCAACAAGTAGCCCTATTTCACAATCACGTGCTTATTACTGGATGGCAAAAGTGGCACGCGACAAAAATGATTCAGCAGGTGCCTCTCAATATCTCACAAGTGCTGCTCAATTCCCAAATACCTATTACGGCCAGTTGGCAGCAAAAGAGCAGGGACAAAAGTCTAAGAATTTTATCATAGATCAATTATCAATTGCCTCTGATCAAAAACAAGCCTTCCAGAATGACCCTCGTGTGAAATTGGCAAAACAATTGATCAAGGTGAATAGATCGTTATCTCGGAGCCTTATCAGATCACTCGCAAACAGTGCAGAGACAAAAGAACAATACTATCAAACTGCAGAACTGGCACAATCATTGAAATTTATTGATCTATCTGCACGGATAGCAAGGCAAGGCATGAATGCCAATATGGGTGTTTTTACCCAAGCCTTTCCAGTGCTGAAAGAAAGCCCCGTTCATAAAGATCAACGGAAAAATGCAATGACACATGCATTGATTCGTCAAGAAAGTGACTTTAAAGCAGATGCCTTAAGTAACAAAGGAGCAGTTGGCCTCATGCAGCTTTTACCTGCAACAGCCAAAATTATTTCCAAAAAAGAGAGCCTCTCTTATTCGCCTCAAAAGCTAAAAGGGGATCCTGCTTTCAACATGAAGCTTGGGACATCTTTTTTCAACCAATTGATGGATCGTTTTGATGGATCAAAAGTCCTTGCCATTGCGGCATACAATGCAGGTCCAAATCGCGTTTCTGAATGGATCAAAGAATATGGACATCCCAAAGAGCTCAAAATGAGTGAAGCTGATTGGATTGAAATGATTCCATTCCAAGAAACCCGAAACTACGTTCAGCGCGTTTTAGAAAATTCAAGAGTGTACAAGGTGAAATTGTCACAAAGCGCAGATAGGTCAAAAGTTGTTTCTGTGAATGATTTAAAAGCGCAGTGAGAGGGGCATTCTTTGTCATGCTGAATTTATTTCAGCATCTTTGTGTAATGAAGAACAGATCCTGAAACGAGTTCAGGATGACTATGACCTTCGTCATTGCGAACGAGTAAAACGAGTGTACTACCTTCCCATAAGTGTACAGTTTTATTACCCCGTGCCCCTTTTTTGTCACACCTGCGCAGGTGTCCAGAAATATTGAAACACAGAGTCATCCTGAACTCGTTTCAGGATCTACCTATAATTACAGGAAGATGCCGAAACAAGTTCGGCATGACGTACTGGTTGTCGTTTTTCCCGGATTCCTGCTTTCCACCTACGCCAAGGCTTCGGTCGACAGGTCGCAGGAATGACAAAAGAAGAGGCGGGGGTGACAAAAGTTAAGTAAAAGACTCAACCAACTAAACAGCAGTAATTAGATTCGCAAGCGCAACACCTTCAGCAAGATCGCAATGAAGAGTCGAACTAATGTCCTCAGCTCTCACAGTACTTTGATGAGTAAAATATAAGACAAAATCCTTTAAATGACCAAATTGAGGACTATTAATTTTCACTGCATTGTTTGGACTCAAAGCCATCAAATGAGCAATTGGACAAGGAAGGCTAATTTTGTCTAAGTAACGATTAGAGATTGTCACATTCTTGTTTGGATAATATTCAACATGATATGTTTTATTATCACATTTAAACTCACCTTGTTTTGTCGTACCCATACTTGGCGTTTCTTTCCAAACTATTTCAATTGTAGGCATTTTATATTCCTTTCATTCTGATAGGCTTAAGCACTCTATTGTTCAAGCAGTAAAAGTATATATGATAATCACCATCACGCAAGCAGAGGAATGAAAAATTTTTGTTTGTATCTTTGGGGCGATCCATATAGAATATCGAAATCAGTAGGCGCCGCTTTAGCTCAGTTGGTAGAGCATCTCATTCGTAATGAGGGGGTCGTAGGTTCGAGTCCTATAAGCGGCACCACTTCTTTTCCTTAACAGAGCTCTACTAGAAGAAGAAAAATGATTCTCGATGCTCAAAACCTGTCTTATGCTTACCAAGATATTCCTTTGTTTGAGTCAATAACTCTACAGATCCAAAAACCAGGTCTTTACCTTATCAAAGGGCCAAATGGAGCCGGCAAAACAACACTTTTAAAAATGCTCTCAGGCATATTGAAACCTTCAACCGGCAGCGTTCAAACGAAGATAACCTCTCTTTACATCGGTCATTTAAATGCCTTACATGACCAGCTCACATTGTCAGAGATGCTGGACTATTACACCCATTTTTTAAGAAGCACACAAAGTGATAGGAGCCATAGAGCTTTGAACTCATTTTCATTACAGGATTGGTTAGATACAAAAATGTCTGATTTATCTTATGGTCAAAAACGCAAAGCATCCTTGATGCGTTTATTTTTAAGAGATTCACCATTATGGATATTGGATGAGCCTTTTCAAGGACTTGATCAAGAAGCCCATACTTTTTTATGGTCTGAAATTGATTCATTTATTCAAAGTAATGGAACCTGTGTCATGACTTCGCACGAATCGCCCTCAGCAATCCAGCTTCCCTTTAAGGTTTTTGATCTGACTTTTGGAGAAAAGTCATGATATATCTCCTCAGATTTTTCATCCTTGAGCTCAAGCGACAATCCGCGGATCGTCATTCTTTTCTTTCAATTTCTCTCTTCTTTCTGATTTTCTTGAGTGTTGCTCTTTATGCTTTTCAGTCAGAAGGTATTCTCTCATTTTCAACTTTCGCCGGCCTTGTTTGGCTCTGTATATTGCTTTCAAGCTTTCTGGCATTAGACTTCTTTTTTGAGCAAGATGAACAGAGTGGTCTGCTCGATTTTTATCTGACAGCGCCTATCTCGCTTGCATATTTCATCTTTTGCAGAAGCCTTTCTATCTGGTCCTTTCTCTTTCTGCCTTTGATTCTCATCTCAAGTTTCTTGGCCGCTCTTTTAGGCTTTACAGAGGTGGTTGTTTTTCAATTTGGGCTTTCTCTTGTGATGGGGAGTTTTATTCTTTTATCTTATCTCTCCGTTATTGCAGCTCTCTTGGTTGGCGTGAAACAAACAATCTATCTGCTTGGCATTGTTCTTTTGCCTTTATTGATCCCTTTATTACTCTTAGAAATGAATCTTGCCCAAATTTTACAAGTGGGAGAGAAAGTTGATGCTTTTCTTTGGATTTTAGGCGGGATTTCGATTATGCTAGCCTCAGTAAGCTCATATAGTGCTGCATGGGTTCTGCGGAAATCAAAAGAATAAAAAAGGATCTGGATTTATCGTCATGAATTTTTTTGGCCTCTCACAACCAACACGTTTTTTGATGCTCAGTAAATATCTGACGCCCCTATTGCTTTGTTTATTTTTAGGCGCATTAACCTATGGGCTTTATCAATCACTCTATATTTCTCCACCTGATTACCAACAAGGTGAGTCCGTTCGCTTAATGTATATCCATGTGCCTGCAGCCTGGATGGCCTTATTCATTTATGTATCAATGGGTATTGCATCAGCTATTTTTCTTATATTCAGACATAATCTAGCCTCTCTCTATTGTAGATCTGTTGCGCCACTCGGGATGATGTTTACTGTTATCTGTCTCATCACAGGCAGTATTTGGGGAAATCTTACCTGGGGAGCCTATTGGGTTTGGGATGCGCGTTTAACCAGCGTTTTGATTCTGCTCTTTTTATATATTGGATATTGGGTTCTAAAAGATGCTTATCGACATGTTGAAAAGGGAGAAAAAATGGCATCCATTTTGGTGCTGATTGGCCTTGTCAATATCCCTGTGATTAAATTTTCGGTTGATTGGTTTCAGACACTTCACCAGCCTGCTAGTTTTAGAGCCTTCCAAAGACCATCTATTCACCCCGATATGTTAGTGCCTCTTTTATGGATGGCTTGTGCTTATTTTCTTTTATATGGCCTTCTAACCCTATGGCGGATGCAAAGCCTTTCATGGGAACGTAAAATCAAAAGACTTCAGATGAAACAGAAAGGAATATCTTGATGATTCTTGATGAACCAACCATTTCTTACTGTTATTTTTTTGTCTTATCTGTCTTTTTTGTTAGCTTTGTACGTATTTTTACAGTACGAGGCCATCATAAGAGGAAATTACATCAATTGATCTCTGAGAGAGAATAAGCCGCCATGCTATCTTTAAAACAACAGAGATTCTTTTTCATCTGCCTCATGTTATTGGGCATTTCACTTTCAGTTTTCTTCTTTTTGAGAGGCTTTGAGGAAGACATCATCTTTTTCTATACGCCATCAGATATCATCACAAAAGGAATGCCACAAAAGGAAATCCGCTTAGGTGGGCTGGTGAAAGAAGGATCTATCTTAAAAGAAGGAGAGTTGCTTCACTTTACACTCACAGATACCAATCATGAAGTCCGTGTGGATTATCAAGGGCTTGTGCCAAATTTATTTCGTGAAGGGCAGGGTATTGTTGCTAAAGGACGCTTTCAATCACCAGATCATTTCGTTGCAAAAGAATTGCTTGCAAAGCATGATGAGAATTATCGTCCACCTGAGCTCACAAAAAAACTTGAGCAAAACCAGAGAAAGAGCGACTGATGTTCATTGAAGTGGCTCACTATTGTTTTATTCTGCAGACAGCTCTGTCTTTGATCTTGTCCTTTGCCTTGTTTATGCTGCCACGGATTGAAAGTCGTATCAGTGAAAACCAGCTCCAAAAATGGGTTCCTGATTTTATTGAACGCGCTTTAATCTTATTTGCTATCCTAACCATCATCTGCTTGATTGCTTTACTGGATGCATTTTTATCATCGGACTTTTCTGTCTCATTGGTTTTCAAACATAGTAGTTCAATTGATCCTTTTATTTATAAGATCTCAGCTCTCTGGGGAAATCATGAAGGATCTATGTTTCTATGGATCTGTTTTCAACTGATTTTTATTTCTCTGCTCTTTTATCGATTAAAATCTGTTCATTTATCCAGCAGCCGCACAGCTTTTCTATCGAGCCTTTTTGGCGGACTTTTTGTCATCTTTGGTCTTTTTTCTATCTTTGTGATTGTGACCTCTAATCCATTCTTACGTCACGTTTTTGAAGGAGGAGAAGGAAAATCACTCAACCCAATGCTCCAGGATCCAGCTTTTATCATCCATCCACCTTTATTGTTTCTAGGCTATGCGAGTCTTCTTGTGCCCTTTGTGCTTTTACTCACCGCACTTTGTTACGAAACATTGACTCAGCGCGTCATTCGAGAAATGCGTTTTTGGGTATTGCTTTCCTGGGGACTTTTAACGCTTGCTGTTGCTCTTGGATCTTATTGGGCCTATTACGAATTAGGCTGGGGAGGCTGGTGGTTCTGGGATCCTGTTGAGAACGTCTCTCTCTTGCCTTGGCTCTTAAATTTGGCCTTGTTTCATGCTTTGCTGATGTATGAAAAGAAAAAAATCATGAAAGGCTGGGTATGCGTTTTGGCGAGTCTTTCTTTTATTCTCAGCATTATGGGCACCTTTTTGGTACGTTCAGGTCTTTTATCATCCGTACATAGCTTTGCTTCTGATCCCTTACGCGGATCCTTCATTTTTGGATTTTTTACCCTTCTGAGTTTCGTGACTTTAAGTATTTTCATTATCAAGCGCGATGAGCTTTTAAAGGATGAGGGGGCTTTGCCTTTTTCCTTTTTCAGTCGTGAGATGATGTTTGTTCTCTGTAACTTCTTTTTGCTCTTTGGCTCATTTGTTGTTTTGCTTGGCACATTTGTGCCTTTGCTCTATGAGGCTCTCTATGGAGAGGTGATCGCTGTTGGCGCTCCTTATTTCAACAAAATCTTTGCTCTCTTTTTACCTGCTTTCGCGCTTGTCATGTTTTTAGGGATTGTTTGTTCTTATCAAAGAAGTATCCTTACAAAAATATCTTCCTTTTTAATTCTGGCTCTCTCTATTACATTTGCGATCTTGCTCGCAATTGTTTGGATTTATGGACATGGATTGCTCATGCCTTTTTCCGCAACTGTTTCCGGTATTTTCATTTGTGTCTTTACAGTCATTCATTGGTGGCGTCGTCGTCAGCAAAAATCGCTTTCAATCGGCTATTTTGGGATGTTTTTTGCACATGGTGGATTTGGCATCATGCTTCTTGCCCTTGGCATTGCCTCAAGCTATGCCTTTATTACAGAACAAACGCTAAAACTCGGCCAAAAAAAGCAAATTGACGCCTATGAGTTTTATTTCACAGATATGCATGTAACACAAGGCTCAAATTATCAATCTTTGCAAGCAGATGTCCACGTGAAGAAAGAGGGTAAAGTTTTTCCTCCCTTTACGCCAGAAAGACGCTATTATGTACCTGCAAATTATGATTTAGCCGAAACATCTATTGCCACTAGCTTGTTAGAAGATGCATTGCTTGTTTTAGGCCCGATTGAGTCAGGCTCAAAGCAGGATCATATTCAAATTCGCTTTTATCATTATCCGCTTGCACTTTGGATATGGATAGGAGCCTTAGGCATGTTTATTGGTTCAGTTTGTGGACTGATACACCTCACAAATAAAATAAGAAAAGGATAAATTGATGCACTCAAAAGGAATATATATTGTTTTAGCTACCATATTGATTGTTTTTGCATGTGCAACATATGCTTTTAAAAGCAATCTATTCGATTTAAAATCTGAAGAGCCTACCCGAAAAGTGCCAATTCAAAACCTCGCCTTATCTGACAAAATGTCAAAACAAGATTATGTTTTTGTTCAGTTTTTCTCAAGTTGGTGTGAGGCTTGTCATGTTCAACACAAAAAACTTATGACACTCTCACAACTTTCTCCTTTTCCGATTGTTGGCATTGCGTTTCAAGATAGGCCTGAAGAATTAAATGCCTTTCTCAAAGAAGAGAGCTCACCCTATCAACAAGTGACTCATGACACAACAGGTAAGCTCGCTCTTTCCTTTGGACTCAGAGGTGTGCCTGAAATCTTTTTAATCCGCGTAAAAGATGGTGCCGTTCTCTTCCATCATTTGGGTGTTTTAAATCAATCTATGCTAGAAAAATCACTGATGCCAATTCTTAATAAGTTAAACGAGAAAGCATAAATAAAAATATGAAAAGATTGATTTTAATTTTTATTTTTTATTTTTGGCCTTTGTCATTTTCACAGGCTGAGGAGGCTCTTTTAAGGTCTCAAGAAGAGGCTAACTACCAAGAGATCACACGTTCTTTGCGTTGCTTAACGTGCGAGGCTCAGTCTGTTTTTGAATCAGACACCCCCATGGCAATTGCTGTCAAAAACTATGTGAAAGAAAGTCTTCTCCAAAATCAATCAGAAGAAGAGATTCATACCTACTTGCGTGACCTCTATGGCGAAACAATTTTTTTTGAACCGAAGGGTTCATTTTTGAGCTCGGCTTTATGGTTAGGGCCACTTATTTTATTTGTCAGCGGCGTCATTTGGGTTGTTAGGATGAATAGAGGTGTTCAGCATGATTCTCGATGATTTGATCTTTTGGGCTCTGATTGCAGGAATTACAGCGATTGCTTTCGCTTTCTTGCTCAAAGTGATGATTATGCCCTTTAAAATACTCAAATATATCATTGTGATTATTGTGCCGATGACAACTTTAATTTTATACAATCATTTTGGGTCTCCAAATATTGCAGATTTGCCTCAGATAATCAAACCAAATGAAGATGCCTTAAAAGCAGTCCAAAAAATTGAAAAGCAAATACAGACAGGCGAATCAACAGATGTGCCTGTTGATCTGCAGTTGCTCATTGCTTTTTATGATAAAACACAGAACTATTCCAAATTGGCAGCATGGCTCGGGGAATATGTGAAAGCTAATCCAGATAATATTGCCATGACAGCCAAGTGGATTGAGGCGCGTATTTTGGAAAAAAATGGTGAGATTTCAACAGAGATTGGAGATGACCTCAAAAAGGCTTTTGATTTGACTGATAAATCAAATGAAAGAATAGGCTATTATCTTGCTCTTTATCATGCTCAAAAAGGCGATAATCGGAAGGCAATTGCTATTTTAAGACAAATGATTCAGAAGATGCATGCCGATGATCCTTTTATTGCTGAAATGGTGCAAACTTTAAAACTACTTGCACAAGAAGAGAAGTTGGATTTTGAATCAATCGTTCCAAAACCGTTGCCACCGAAATAAACAACTATCATTAATAAACAATTAAATTACCCTTGCCTTTTAGGTAAAATACTGATATAATCATCGCATAGACTATTGAGTAATGATTTTTTTAGCAATTCATTCTTTTTTAAAATCTATCACATTTTGTTATATAAGGAATATTTATTATGCGAATTTTAGCTCATCATGATAACTTTAGAGTACAACGAGAAAACACTACTGCTCTACCAGCACAATATAATGCACCCAGTCATGCATTTTTGGCTCATAAAAATTTTACAGATATCCTTCGCAATGCGCCTATGGTTGGTCATGGTTTTAATTTTGTCTATATGACATATATGCCTTCAGCTCTTTCGCGTAACTTTCAATTGGATCTGATGGCTATCCTTTCTTTTGCTGCGGCCTATAATTTAAACCAGGAGCAAATCAAGAGATTAAAAGATGAAATCAGTCATTTTGATGATCGCAATAAAACAATTGACTATATTCTTTTGAATACGCAAGTTATGAGAGATGTTTGTGCCCCACGTCAAATTGCTCCAGCTGTGAATACAGCAAATATTGAAAAACAAATTCAAGACGGTGTAAGGGGCATCATGGGCCTAGCGAAGGCACAAAAAGTTGCACCGCACATAAATAACATAATAATGGCAGCTTATAATCAGCCACTTATAAATAGAATCAATATCGAACAACTTCCAGCGACCATGCAAAAATATTTTACAGGTGCAGATCAGACTTATTTCAAAGGTAGATCATATGTTCAACTGCTAGAAGACTTAAACCCTCAACCTGTTCAGAGAGTGAATCCCGCGCTTGATGGCATGAAAGCTGAAGCAAAAGCCTCTTATGATACACTCTTTTCTCTTTATATCAGAGCATCAGAAGATAACAGAAACACTGCAGACAGAATTTTTGGTCGTCAAGCTGTTGTGTTTGGTGGAGACCTGGTTCCAATCAATCCAAATGGTTTCATGCCAGCAGCACCTGTTGGTCCTGTTGTTAATCCAAATCCAGTCAATCCCCTATTGTATTCTATAAATCAGATCAACGGTGTTTACGAAATTAACGGCATCAGAGAAGGGCAACCTGGATTTGCTGCATTGGTAAATGCCGCTCCTCCTAGCATCATAGGTCTTCTGCCGGCACGTTTACGTGGTCAAAATCCTGTACCTCCATTAAATAACCCTTTAAACAATTGGGGGAATTTAATTTATCCAAACCCAGTTATGCCCCCTGTGAACCCATTTGCACCCGTAAACCCTCCACCTCTTAACTCGATTCTACCTAGCAATCTAACAACAGTGGCTATCGCAAATGGAGACACAAAAGTAACCAAAGCGAATCATCAGACTTTTATTCGTGAGCTTCTAACTGATTTTGATAAAACAACAATTATTGATAATTTAAAAAATACGCCTGGCCCTTTCCAATTCTTGATTAGTGAATTGACACAAACGTTTGAGATGTCTGATGACCTTACTGCAGTTATGAAATCACTCACAAAAAAGCAGATCCAAACTCTTTTTGACTTAACCAAAGGAGGATTAAGAGAAGATTTCTTGAGTGGATCAGTGACTCAGGAATCTCTGAGACAACTCACAGATGCATTCTTTAGAACCTTAACTGATGGGAATCTCTCTGTTAGGAATGCATTTCCAGGAGAGAGTCTTGAGACAAGGAAAAGTAATTTCGATGATATATTCTTGTCCCTCAATCTTATGCAAACAGATAAACGGATACAAAGACAATATCGTAACAATAGATATATGACAGTTCCGACTGGATATGGTGGTCTCAGAACACCAAACATCAGAGAAACCCAAGCAATTATCATCTATTGTGCAATCGTATCTGCCTTTAAGAATGATGCAGATGAAGTGGTTGTCGCCCCAAATCCGAGCCCGAATCCAAATCCAGCTCCCGTTATGCCTGGAAAGAGACCAAACCCGAATCCGAATCCTGGACCCAATCCTACTGCACCACCTGTAAGACCGGTGCCAGTTGCTTTGCCAGTTGAGGAAATTGAAATTCCGGATGAAGTGATCGCTGGTTTCTACGCAGAATATGAGGACAACCCTTCAGCATTTTTAACACCTGATGAGTTTGTTGAACAAGAGTCAGCAAGGTACAGACTGAGAATGAGCAACCAAAGACCGCAGGTGAATTCAGGCCCACAGAATGCGCCTGTAGCCGGAAGAGTCCTCACTGGGGCAACTTATCTAGGAATCATTAAAGATGTGCTCACAAGTGATGCCTCTTTCTATCCAGCATCTTATTCTGAACCTTTAACACTTTCTGCGTCTTACCCATATAATGGTGAAATTAATAGATTGAAAATACATTATCTGAGCAACAGTAATGGACTTGTTGTGAAAATGCTCTCTCATTTCTCAACAGATGAATTAAAGCTTCTATTCAAAACGAATCATAACTTTTATGCAAATGATAGGGAGATGAGAATCAGAAAAGACTATAAGAGCAATTCGTTCATGGAAACTCTTTATCGCGACAATGAACGCCACACTGCATTTTATGAAAAAATGAAAACGCAAATGGGTTACCAAAGTGATGAAGCCGTTAAAGAAGCTCTCAAAAATCTTTTTGAACTCCTTGATTTTGAACTTGTTGTACCAACTGATCCCCTCGATCAACGAAAGAAAGTTTTACCTCATTATCTTGTCATGAGGGCAGTTCTACTCGCCACGAGTGAATTTAATGACCAACCTCAAAATCCAGGACTTCGGGTAAATCCTAAAAATCCTCCCCCAAAAGGCGCATTCGTTTTACCACCTGTCGGCGAAATGAAAAAAAGACCTGTTGCCCCTCAAGGGGATGCGAAAAAGAGCCCTGTTGTTAATCCGAAAAGGCCAGTTATGCCTCCAAGGCCAAAAGTGAACCCGAATCCAAACCCGGCCCCGGTTGCACCAGCCGCTCCTGTACAGCCAGTTGTTGTTCCTCCTACAGCTCAAACGTTAACGAGAGCAAATTTGGCAGCAGAGCTTGATAAAATTGTATCAAATAGTGCTTTCTTCTCTGTTCTAGGAATAGAGGGTGGCAAAATTAATATGTTGGATAATCATTCACAATATGCCCAATCCATAAACGCACTAAAGAGCGTTTATGCTCAAGATGAAGTTGCAATGATTTTGAAACATTTATCAACTGAACACTTCCATCTATTCTTTGAAGTCGGCATGTATCAAGTTCTTGGCGTCAAAATAACTGCATTTTTGCAGCAGATTAACAATGGAGTTGAAGACATTCCTGCCTCTTTGAAACAAAGAATGTTAGCTGATGAAGAGCTTGGAATCTATAATGAAGATGAGATGAGAGATGTTATCAAAAAAGCACTTGACCATATCGCATTTAATTATGTTCAAGGATTACCAAATACGATTGAACCTCACTGTCTTGATAAAAAAATTCTACACTATCTCATCAGAGTAGCAGCTGTTCAATCAGTGTTTGAAGCAGATTGATCTTCTTCCTAAAGAGGGGAAAGAGCGGAGATGCAAATCTCCGCTTTTTTTATGCCGATTTACGATTCGCACTCAAAGAAGCTCCAAAAGTCTCGACCAGCCACTCTTGCAAGCAAGTTATCAATGGATCATAGACTACTGTATCTGCAGCTGATACAAAGGCATAGCCCCAATTGGTCATTTTTAACTTTGGGAAAGGATTGATGAGCAATTCATCCTCAAGGGCTTTTTGAGCCGCTTCATCACGTAATAAACATATACCAAGGCCTTGACGCACAGCTTTTAGCATCTCAGCCTCTGTTTTGAAGTACAAGCCGTTGCTTGGTGCAATTTGGTTACAATCCATAGCAGATATCCAATGATCCCAATCTTCAAGGGAAGCTGTGTGATGAAAAAGAGTAAAGCAACTCATATCCTCTAAATTCAGCTTTTTAACTTTACCCTCTTTTTCAATCAATGAACGAGCGCAAACGGGAGTGAGCGATTCAGTGGTTAAAAAATGAGGATGTTGATCTTGTGTAAAGATGATTGAGCAGTCAATTGAATCACGCTCTAAATCAGGCGTTTTTTGTTTGGTTGACACACGAAGTTCAATATGCGGATATTGCGCATTAAAATCCCCAATATGCGGCGCTAAAAAGTGAGTCATAAAACAAATCGGAACATGAAGTGTGATAATAGGAGAAGAGCCCGAATCTTTCATCATATGATTTGCTTTAGATAAAATATCAAATGATCTATGAACAGATGGCAAATAAGCCTTTCCCATGCCAGTGAGTTTGATTTCACCAAGTCCTCTCACGATCAATTTATATCCTAAAAATTTTTCAAGTTGTTGAATATGATAATCAACATCAGAGGCTGATGTGTTGAGCTCAAGACCTGTTTCATAGAGATTGAGGTGCCTTGCAGCGGCTTCAAAAGCTTGCAGCGACGTGATCGAGGGAAGGTGATATTTCATTTATTTATACTTTTTATTATTGTGATGAGAGTCCCACTCTACCACGTATTTATAAATAAAAATCCAGATTAAATATTGAGATTATATAAATAAGAAAAGGTTTCAGAAATCAGTTGGGTCTCAAGCTCCACATAATAGAGAGCAGCAATCACAATTGATGTATAGAAAAGAAAGGTGATCAGCTTCTTGATCTTCCTCTTGCGTCTTTTTTCTCTGCTTGAAAAAATATAATTCATGAGATCTCTTGCAATTTCTGTTATTCTAGTATAAGTATTTTTTCAAGACAAAAGCAAATGTTTTTTCAGAAGCCTGGAAGCATCTGTTTTTCTTGAAAATCAGATGGATACAGATGGGAAAAAATGCATAAAGCTCTCTTTTTAGATCGGGATGGAATCATTAATGTTGACTCAGGATATGTGTCAACTCTCTCTCAATTCATCTTTGTCGATGGTCTTTTTTCTTTTTTAAAAAAGGCCATCAGCGCAGACTATAAGCTGATTATTGTCACCAACCAATCTGGAATCGCAAGAGGCTACTATACAGAGACAGATTTTCTGAATTTGATGAAAGAAGTTGATGTGAAAATGCAAGAGCAGGGGATTCAGATTGAGGCAACTTACTATTGTCCATATCATCCTGATGGTAAAGTTGCAGGCTATGCAATAGAGCATTTCGATCGCAAACCATCACCTGGTATGATTTTACGGGCCATTGAAGAGCATCAAATTGATCCGCTGCAGAGTTACATTATTGGGGATCATATGAGAGATATTGAAGCTGGCCATAAAGCAGGCCTCAAGGGTGGTTTTTTGGTTTCATCGTCAAGCGATATGCTCGAACATAAAAACAAAATGGATAACTTTGACTTTTTGAGAGTTGATCGCCTCACTGATTTACTATCTTTTTTTTGATTCATTCTTTTTTGCTTTATTTCCTGGTAAAGCTTGATATAGTTCTAGTAAGTAATAGGAAAAAAGGAGTTACTCATGTCAATATTTAATGAAGCCATTGCACAAACAGCTGATGCAGGTGCTGCAGCCCCGCAAAGCATTCTTATGAATCTTCTGCCATTTGGGCTGTTAATTGTTGTTTTTTACTTTTTGTTGATTCGTCCTCAGCAAAAAAGAATGAAGGAACATAAAACAATGGTTGATAACCTGCGTCGTGGCGATCGTGTTGTTTCAGCCGGCGGTCTTATCGGAACAATCAACCGTGTCGGTGAAGGCGAAGAAATTGAAGTTGAAATCGCAAATGGTGTTATTGTCACAGTTGTCAAATCAACAATCACAACCATCATGAATAAAAATGCAGCAGGCGTTAAAGTTGCAAACGACTCAAGCGCTGGACAAAAGAAAGCAAAGTCTAAGAAGTAAAAAGACGTTCTAATCTACTCCGCTCATTAGATGGGTGGAGTAGATATCCTGCACACCCACAGTCATCCTGAATTTATTTCAGGATCTCAGATGCTGAAATAAATTCAGCATGACAAAATTAGAATTGTTCATGACCAACAAATCATACACAGAATCAGAAGCTTTAAAGTCAATCCCTTGGATTCGTCATGCCTTTTTTACCAGATGCAACGGCGTAAGCCAAGGCCTTTATGCTGGCAGAAACTGTGGACCTGGATCAAACGATGATCCACAATTTATTCAGCAGAACAGAGAACGCTGCGCAGAAGATTTGCTCGGCATGAAATCTAACCCACTCACGCCTTACCAAATTCACTCTAATTCTTGTGTAGACGCAGACAATATTGTATCAAGCCAATCATCTCCGCCTGAAGGCGATGCTTTGGTGACACAAGAGCCACAAAGGATCATTGGCATTCTAACCGCCGATTGTGTGCCTATTCTTTTTGCTGACCGTAAAAAGAAAATCATTGCTGCTGCTCATTCCGGATGGAAAGGGGCTTTTTCAGGCATTATTCAAAACACAATCCAATCAATGTGTGATAAAGGCTCTGATGTAAAAGATATTATCGCGGCAACAGGTCCTTCAATTGCCCAAAAATCATATGAAGTTTCGGCAGATTTTAGAAATGATTTTCTCTTAAAATCATCAAACAATAGAGATTTATTCATAAGCTCACCTCGGGATGACTTTTATTTATTTGACTTAAAGGAATTCGTTCATCGAATCTTGAGCGATTTTCCTTTGTTTGCAATTGATATTCACCCTGATGACACCTATGAACAAGAGAATCTTTACTATAGTTATAGGCGCATGACCCACAGAGCTGAGCCGGATTACGGACGCCAGATGAGTGCCATATCCATAGCATGAGACAAGAAGCAACTTTTTTCCTCAAAATTAACTATAATAAAAAATAATTTAATTTTTGTGTTAATATTATATATGTAACTGTTATTGATTTAGACAGGAGATATAAAATGCCTAAAATTCAAGAAAATAGGGGTGCTGGCACTGTTCAGCCAAGTGAAACCACAGAACAATCTGATAAATTTACAAAAGTCAAAGCTGAAGAAGGGGCTGTGAGTCGGCTTAAAATGACCAAAAGAGTTGATGAAAACAGCATTCATGCTCGTTTTGTCAAAGCGATCGGTAATGACTTAAATGCAAAAGGAATGAAGGCTCTCTTAGCAAAACTCAATTGCTCAGAGACAATGAAAAAAATCCCAGATGGCTTTCCAGCTTCCATGTTCAATGCTTTAGAAAATGGAGAGATGACAGTTGAAGTTGCAAAAAAGTTACTCACTGAATTTGATCAAGATTTAAAAGGCAATCTGTCTGCTGGTCAAGGTGTTCAAGTCTTTAAAATGAATATATCAGCTCACGATAAATTAGAAATATTGCAACATTTCGATGATGATTTGAGGAAAGGGGAGTTTGCAGATTATTTAGCTTACAAACTCATCATCGTCGCAGCAAATGAACAAAACTTAAAAGAAGGCGCTGATTTAAGAGCATTTTTTGACTCAATGGTAACAGCCTATGAGACAGATGAGACCTTTCTTGAAACTTTTGATGATCATCTTGATACCTTGATTACCAGTAACCAAGTCCAAAATGAATTATCAATGGCCGTACACGGTAAATTGAAAGCAGATACCGAAACACCAATCAAAGAGAACATTTCAGAAAAACTCAGAGATGTCGATTTTCTCAAATCATTGCTAAGCGAAGGTGAGGTGCAAGATCTTCTCACAAATCTTAAAAAGCTGAAATCAGCGAAAGATGTGGAAGAGGCAGCTAAAATTGAAGAAACACCTGATATTAAAGATGAATTTGCACTCTTATTAGAATCTGAAGAGTTTGGAGAGTTCATTAAAGCCTTTGGCGAGCATATCTCAACACGGCTTGCAGACAATCCACATCTGCTTAAAAGCTTAAAAGATGCAGAATCTTTTCTGATTGAGCAATTCAATCAGATGGTTTCAGACGTATTTGAGAGTGACCACGACCTTGACAAAGATCCTCTAGGTAAAACCTTTATAGGACTTGTGAAAAAGTTCACAGAACTTCTTGAACCCGGAGATGTCAAAAAGGTTGAAAAATCAAGAGCCAAAAAAGTGGGCGCTATGATTGTATTGATTTTGAAAAAGACGCTTCAAGGCGTTAAAAACTCATATCAAATGTATATTGTTGCCGCCGGCGTCATTACGCCACTTGTACCTATTTTAATTGGCCTCGGTGTCTCAGGACCAATTGGTTGGGGGATTGGAGCCGGTCTTTTGGGGGCTTTGATTTTATATGCCTTTATCAGAGGCGTCATGGGCGCTGCCATCACAAAAGAAATAGAAGCGGTCAAAACAGCTGCTGAAGTTCTTGCACCGATGGCTGCTGCAATGCCAAAAAAAGAAGGCGCTCCAGAAATGGATCCAACTTTCAAACTGATTTTAGACTTTGGCCAAAAAAGAGCAAAAGAACAAGAAGAAGCCGACAAAAAGAAAAAAGAGGAAGAGGCCGCAGCTCAGGCATAATCAGTGTGATAAACATATTGAGGGCACATCCATATCATCACACTAATAAATTCTATAATTTGTATTATGGAAAGTGACTATAGTAAGAACTAGGAATATATTATCATTACAGACTATTTCTCTGTAGTTTGCCTTATCGCCTCAGCCAAGACAATACTTGCTGAACAAGCCAAATTTAAAGATCTCACTTCTGGCCTCATGGGAATAATCACGGCATGCTGGGCTTGTTCATGAACATAATCTGCAACCCCTGCGCTCTCACTCCCGAACAATAAAATATCATCATCTTGAAACTCAAAATCCCAAAATGAGGTTTTGGCCTTTGTTGTCAGCAGAATCACTCTTTTCTGTGCTGAAACATCTTTAAAATGCTCCCACGATGCATGGCGATGCAATGTCAAATAATCAATATAATCCATGCCAGAGCGCTTTAATTTAGGCTCGGATAAAACAAATCCCATAGGCTCAATCAAGTGTAAATCCACATCAAAACAAGCACATAGGCGCATAATAGCCCCTGTATTTTGCGGAATATCGGGCTGAAATAAGGCAACAGAAACCATGATCAAATAACTTTCTTTCGGGTTCTTTTCTGAGGAAGCTTATTATAAAACACCTGCCAAAAATGGCTTTTCTTCGGCACATCAAGGGAAATTTTCACATGATGAACGTAATGCTCTTTGATATAAAGCGAATCGAGCTTTACGATATCCTTTTCAGTTGTAATCAAATCTGCCTCTAATGTTCTGCGTAGCGTTGCTAACTCTTTTAAATCTGATTTTGTATAATGATGGTGATCTGAATAGGCAATTTTTTTCACAAAATGATAACCCATAGCCTCAAGCATATCAAAAAATTTATCAGGATTCGCAATGCCTGCAAAACCAACCAATGGTGTTTTTGTTTTAAAACCGGTTAAAGACTCTGGATCGATCACAACATTCGCTCGTAAAACCTTATCCTTTGGTAACTGAGTCTGACAAAATGGCTCAATCGCACTTGCACCACTAATCACAAAAAAATCAACTTTATCAATTTGTTTCTGTGTTAAACGACGTCGTAAAGGCCCCGCCGGAAAACAAAATCCATTTCCAAAGCCAAAATGAGCATCGATCATACAAATAGAGAAATCTTTATAAATTGTCGAATTCTGAAGACCATCATCCATAACGATATAGTCATGGCGTTTCAGCCCTTCTATAAATTGGAGCCCCTTTTGTTTATTTTTAGAAATAACAACATCGTACCCTCTCATCGCTAACATAAAGGGCTCATCACCAACTTGATCAGCTATCATCACGTCAGGATCTATGAGTAAAGGCCCCTCCTCGCGTCCCTTGTATCCACGACTTAAAATACATACAGATTTGTTTTCTTTCCTGAATTCCGCAGCTAAAAAATCTACAAAGGGCGTTTTCCCTCCGCCACCGATTGTAAAATTACCAACGCAAATCACAGGAATGCGTGATTTATAAGGTGTTGTAAACACAGTCCTCAAATATGAGCCAAACTCATAACAAAGAGCGAGTGGCATGAATAATAAAGGAAGAAATATAGACTTTTGAGCTTTCCAGAAAAGCGGTTGCTTTAAGGTCATTTAAGAAGAGATCCTTGAGAATAAGTACGGATTTTTTGCATGAAAGAGTTGTTTTATTCTATCCAAAGTTGAAGCCAATGTCATCTTTTTTACATCGACCAATTCAGAGGCTCTTTTTTGATAATCACTTGCCACTTTTTTATCCTGAAACACAACTTTAAGTCCTTTTTGTAACTCATTTATATCATTCACAAAAATCATTGCATTTTCAGCTTTAAAGTCTGCACATATTTGGAGAAAATTTCCATAATGCGGCCCCATAAAAACAACTGACGAGCATTGTGCTGGCTCAATAGGATTGTGCCCTCCCCATGGAATGAAAGATCCACCAATCACGCAATAAGGAGACAATTCATAAAAAAGGCCCATATCTCCAATTGTATCAACCAGATAGACATCCACCCCTCTGATTTTTTCCACAGTATAATCGCTTGATTCAGAATGACGAAGTATCTTTAATTGAAACGAATCAGCTAATCGTTCGATTTCTTCTCGTCTACTCGGATGCCGCGCGGCTAACACGAACAAGAGGTTTGGATATTGCTCCTTGAGGCCTGCATAAATTCCAAAAAACTGCTCCTCTTCCCCTTCATGAGAGCTTGCAAATAGGCATAATTGCCTGCCCTTCAATAATCCCTCAAAACGTTTTTTCTCAGAAAGATCAACATATGGCTTAGGAGCGCCATATTTCAAATTTTCCAATAAAGACAAATTATTAGCACCAAGAGTTAAGAATCTATCTGAATCATGAGATGATTGCACAAGACATAAATCAAAGGTACGAATTGCCTCACTGACTAAAGGCTTAAACCATGACCAAAGTTTAAATGATTTCAATGACATACGTCCATTCAACAAGCAGGCAGGAATCGATCGTTTTTTGGCGTCGGTTAAAAGAGATGGCCAAATCTCAGATTCAAGCCAAATAATGGCATCTGGCTGCCAATGATCATAAAAGCGCCTCACCCATTTGGGATGATCTAGCGGAATAAACTGATGTATAACCCTTTGACTTTGAATTCTTTTTTCTAAAAGCGCTGCTGATGTCACTGTGCCCGTTGTAAATAAAATCGTCAAAGCTGGATCTTCTGCTAGAAAGTTTTCAACAACAGAAATGGCTGATAAGGCTTCGCCAACACTGGCGCCATGGATCCAGATAAGAGGTCCATTTGGCCTTTGCTTTGTGGTGATGCCATAACGCTCAGACAAGCGCTCAGGGATTTCTTTTTGATGATTTGCTCTATCTTTCAAATACATAGGCACAAATGGAGAGGCAATGTACCAGAGAGATTGATAAACGGATTTTAATATCATGATAGATCCATTTCTGTTTTTGTTTTTAGACCTTCATCAGGAAAATACAGGTTAAAATCATCAGACGTTAGGTGTGTCATTGCCTCCGTTGAACCTAAAGTAATCGCATGTTTTAAAGCTCTAACCCCCAATTCTGGATGTTTTTCTTTTTGCATCAAAGCCCAAGAAACGAGCGCATCCTGAACTTTCAAAGTCACTGAATGACTCTCTATTCCTTTTCTCATATAATAATAAGCCAAAAGACAGAGAACCCAGAGATAGTTTCTACCTGAAGAGGATAAAGATAAATAATTGTCAAAATCAATATACCAATCAAATGCATCACGCTCTTTACAATCTTTAGCATTCAGCATAAAACCATCGATTTGACCTAATCCAACACGACATCTTCGCGTAATCTGAGAAGATGATGCTTTATAAACGCCTGTAATCTCAACACATTCTGTATCAGGCACCCAATACAAATGCTCAATTTTTCTGATATTGTTATCGACCACTATCATACCAACCATTTAACGACTCATCATCTGATCACGCGCCGCTTTTAACTTCTGGAAATCATCACCGGCATGATAAGAAGAACGTGTTAAAGGCGATGCAGACACCATCAAAAAGCCTTTACCAAAGGCCATTTTCTCGTAGGATTGAAATTCGTCTGGCGTTACATACCGATCAAGCGCTGCATGTTTTAAAGTTGGCTGTAAATATTGCCCAATTGTCAAAAAGTCTACATCAGCAGCTCTTAGGTCATCCATCACTTGCAGAATCTCTTCGCGTGTTTCACCCAAACCAACCATCAGGCCAGATTTTGTGAATATGGTTGGATCATGCGTCTTTACTTCCTGCAAAAGGCTCAGAGACGTGAAATAACGCGCACCAGGGCGAATAGATGGGTACAATCTCGGCACTGTCTCTAAATTGTGATTAAAAACATCAGGACGTGCGATTGCAACTGCTTCAATCGCCCCAGGCTTTTTCATAAAGTCAGGCGTTAAAATTTCAATAGTTGTTGCTGGCGATGCCGCTCTGATGGCGAGAATAGTACGAACAAAATGATCAGCCCCACCATCATCAAGATCATCACGATCAACTGAGGTAATCACAACATGCTCAAGACCCATTTTTGCAACAGCTTCAGCAACATTATCTGGCTCATGCGGATCTAACTGATCTGGACGCCCAGTCGCAACATTACAAAAAGAACATGCGCGTGTGCAAACTGACCCTAAAATCATGAATGTCGCATGCTTTTTCTGCCAACATTCACCAATGTTCGGACAGGCTGCTTCTTCGCAAACAGTATTTAACTTCAAACTCCGCATCAAATCACGCGTCTCATGATAAGTCTGAGATGTAGGGGCTTTCACACGAATCCAATCAGGCTTCCTCAAAATAGGTGAATCAGGACGATTCCTCTTTTCAGGATGACGGATTTTTTCTACATTTTCTTCTAAATTCAATGACATAAGAGAGACTTCTTCCTTTTGACTTTACATGTGAATAACTTGACCATAAGCATCCAGAACAGATTCATGCATCATTTCTGAAAGGGTTGGATGCGGGAAAATTGTATGCATTAATTCTTGTTCTGTCGTTTCTAGAGTTTTACCAACCACAAAACCTTGAATCAATTCAGTGACTTCAGCACCGATCATATGAGCACCTAAAAGCTCACCTGTCTTTTGATCAAAGACCGTTTTGACCATACCTTCTGTGTCACCCAAAGCGATTGCTTTACCATTAGCCATGAATGGAAAACGACCAACCTTGACTTGATAGCCTTTTTCCTTTGCAGCAGCTTCCGTAAGCCCTACAGAGGCAATTTGCGGGAAGCAATAAGTACAGCCAGGAATATTTTCCTTTTTCATTGGATGAACGTCTTTTTTGCCTGCAATATATTCAGCACAAATAACTCCTTCATGACTTGCTTTGTGCGCAAGCCACGGAGCACCAACCATATCACCAATGGCATAAATATTTTTCTCGCCTGTTTGTAAAAATTCATTTACAACCAGATGACCACGATCTAATTGAATAGCCCTACCCTCAAGGCCTAAATTCTCTGTATTTGCAACAATTCCGATTGCTGAAATAACGCGCTCAACATCAACAGAAATCGCTTTCCCTTTTTGATCAATTTCAACTTGAACAGTGTTTCCTAATTTATTGATCTTACTAACTTTTGCGTCAGTAACAATTGTCATTCCTTGCTTCTCAAAAGATTTCTTTGCCAAGGCCGAAATCTCTGCATCTTCAACTGGTAAAATTCTATCCATCATTTCAACAACAGTTACTTTTACGCCCAATGCATTGTAGAAGCTTGCAAATTCGATGCCAATGGCCCCAGATCCGATCACTAAAATTGATTTTGGTAAATAATCTGGAACCATCGCCTCACGATAAGTCCAAACAGCTTTTGGATCAGGCTCCAGGCCAGGTAAAACCCTGGCTCTAGCGCCGGTTGCCAGAATAACATTTTTTGCTTTTAGAGTGAGTTGCTCTTTGCCGCTATTCATTGTTAAAAGAACGTCCGTCCCTTTACCTAACTTTGCTTCAGCCTCAAAGACTTGGATTTTGTTTTTCTTCATCAAATGCTGAATACCATTTGATAATTGAGTTGCGACGCCTCTTGACCTTTGAACCATTTTCTCAAGATTATGTTTTACACTACTGATTTCAAAACCAAATTCATCTGCATGTTTTAGAAGTCGAGCAATTTCAGCTGAACGTAAAAGAGCCTTTGTTGGGATACAGCCCCAATTCAAACAAATGCCACCCAAGTGCTGCTTTTCAGCGAGCGCGACTTTTAAACCCAACTGTGCACATCGAATGGCAGCCACATATCCGCCTGGACCACCGCCGATAACGACAACATCATATTGATTTTGTTCCATTTTATCTTTTCTCTTTTGAGTGAAAATATCGATTTTAAACTAAAGCCAAACTCGGATTTTCTATATATTTCTTAAAGGCTTGCAAGAATTGTGCGCCAACCGCCCCATCAACAGAGCGATGGTCAACTGATAAAGTACAAGTCATCATATTCGCAATAACCATCTGTCCTTTTTTCACCACAACACGCTCTTCACCCGCGCCAATTGCAAGGATACAAGATTGCGGAGGATTAATAATGGCACTAAATTCTTTAATACCATACATCCCAAGATTCGAAATTGTAAAGCCACCACCTTGGAATTCTTGTGGTTTTAATTTATTATCACGCGCCCTTGTTGCCAAGTCTTTCATTTCAGCTGACACTTGAGATAATGATTTTTCATCTGCTGATTTGATAATTGGCGTTACAAGGCCTGCTGGCGTTGCAACCGCAACAGAAACATCAACACGCTTATACCGTAAAATGGCCTCATCAACCCAAGACGCATTCGCATCAGGTATATCTTTAAGAGCTCTTGCTACTGCTTTGATAATAAAGTCATTTACGGAAATTTTGTAAGCTTCTGAATGAGAGTTAATTTCTTTACGCATTGCGAGTAAATGATCCAATTCACAATCCACTGTGAGATAGAAATGGGGGATTGTTTGCTTTGATTCTGTGAGACGCTGAGCGATGATTTTACGCACTGCTGAATTAGGTGCCTCTTCATAAGGCATACCCAAAGCATCAGCAAGTGATTTTGGCCCTGGACCAGCTGGAATAGAACGTGATGACACAGATGCAGGAACTGCCACCAAATTAGCATTTGCAGGTGCATTCAAAACATCTGCCTTCACAATACGACCCCGTGGCCCAGATCCTTTAATTTGAGAAAGATCGATTTTTTTATCTGCTGCGATTCTTTTGGCAAGAGGGCTCGCGATAATGCGCGATTGCATTTGTGCAGAAGGTTGAGCTTGTGTCATTTTCGGTGGCTCCTCTGGTCGTGATTTAGGTTCAGAAGAAACAGGAGGAGCCATCATCTGCGGTGCTCCTTTTTTCTGATAAGTATCGAGACTTGATTTATCTTCACCTTCTTCTAGAAGCAAAGCAATCAAAGAATTGACCTTAATGCCTTCAGAACCCTCTGGAACAAGGATTTTACCCATAATCCCTTCTTCAACAGCTTCAACTTCCATGGTTGCTTTATCTGTTTCAATCTCAGCGATAACATCACCAGATGCAACTGAATCACCAACAGATTTAAGCCACTTGGCTAATTTTCCTTCTGTCATCGTTGGTGACAAAGCGGGCATCAAAATTTCAATAGGCACAGTCAGCTCCTTTTTACACTTTATCTTTGATAACATACTTTTTGAACGGCAGCCACCACATCTGCAGGCTGAGGCAATGCCATTTTTTCAAGATTAGCAGCATAAGGCAAAGGAATATCTGCACCATGAACACGGATAACAGGGGCATCCAAGTCATCAAAACCCGATTCCATGATCTGAGCCATAATCTCAGAGCCAATACCTGCAAATGGCCAGCTCTCTTCAAGAGTTACAAGGCGATTTGTTTTGGAAAGACTTTTCAGAACAGTCTCAATATCCAATGGACGAATCGTCCGCAGATCAATCACTTCAGCACTGATGCCTTGTTTTAGAAGCTCATCTGCCGCTTCTAACGCAACACCGACCATCTTTGAGAAAGTCACAATAGTTGCATCGGTCCCTGCTCTCACTACTTTTGCTTTTCCGATTGGCAAAACAAAATCAGGATCTTCAGGCACATCAAAACTCACACCATAAAGCATTTCATTTTCAAGGAAAACAACAGGGTTTGGATCACGAATAGCTGCTTTTAAAAGACCTTTTGCATCACCTGCACTATAGGGCGCAATTACTTTCAGACCAGGCACATGCCCATACCAACTCGCATAACATTGTGAATGCTGAGCGCCAACTCTAGCTGCTGCGCCATTCGGACCACGGAACACCATTGGACATCCCATCTGACCACCAGACATATAAAGTGTTTTAGCCGCTGAATTCACAATATGATCAATAGCTTGCATTGCAAAATTGAAGGTCATAAACTCAATAACTGGCTTAAGACCACCAAAGGCAGCCCCTACGCCTAGTCCTGCGAATCCATGTTCTGTAATTGGTGTGTCAATCACACGATCCTCACCAAATTCCTGAAGTAAGTTTTGGCTCACTTTGTAGGCCCCTTGGTACTGAGCGACTTCTTCACCCATCAAGAAGACAGTTGGATCACGACGCATTTCTTCCGCCATTGCATCTCTGAGCGCTTCTCTGACAGTTAATTTGACTGTCTTTTCATAGAATTTGGCCTCATCAATATCGAGAACAGCCTCAGCTTTTGGTGCTGCAGGCGCAGTTTGAGCTGATGGCACTTCAACGAGCGCTGATTGAGACGGCGCTGCTGGCACTTTCAAATCGATAACATTATCCTTGCTTTCACCTTCTTCAAAAAGAACCGCAATTGGAGTATTAATTGCAACATCGTCAGTTCCATCTGGAACAAGAATCTTGCCGAGAATACCGTCATCAACGGCTTCGACTTCCATCGTCGCTTTATCTGTTTCAATTTCAGCGAGAATATCACCTGATTGAATTGCATCTCCCTCACGTTTCAGCCATTTGGCAAGACGACCCTTGGTCATTGTCGGAGAAAGAGCTGGCATTAAAATTTGAATTGACATTATTTCCTCTTTAAACTGTGATCATCATGTTATGCGCTGACGAGAACGTCTGTCCATAGCTCAGATGCATCTGGCTCTGGGCTCTGCTGTGCAAAGTCAGCTGACTCTGCAACCAAGGCTTTGACTCTTTTATCCATCTCTTTGAGTTCTTCTTCAGTGATCATTTTTTTCTCAAGAAGATACCCTTTCAAATAATCAAGCGGATCTGACTCGCCCTTGACCTTTTCAACTTCTTCCTTGCTACGATATTTAGCAGGATCTGACATCGAGTGACCACGATATCGATATGTTTTTGCTTCAAAAAGCATAGGACCTTTGCCTGAACGAATATAGTCAAATGCGTCAGATGCCTCATGATACATCTCAACAACATTCATCCCATTCACTTGTTTGCCTGGAATGCCGTAAGAAGCGCCACGTTGATAAAGCTCACCGGCAGATGATCTCTCCTGAGCCGTTCCCATCGCATATTTATTGTTTTCAACAACAAACAAAACCGGTAATTTCCACAGAGAAGCCATATTGAAAGACTCATAAACCTGGCCTTGGTTGATAGCCCCATCTCCAAAATAACAGACACAAACGCCGTTATCTTTTTTATACTTATGTGCAAAACCTAAACCAGCACCAATTGAGACTTGAGCTCCAACAATACCATGTCCGCCGAAAAAGTTCTTTTCACGGCTGAACATATGCATAGATCCGCCCTTACCTTTTGAATAACCACCACTGCGTCCTGTAAGCTCAGCCATAACACCCTTTGCATCCATACCGCAGGCGAGCATATGACCATGGTCACGATAGCTTGTAATCACTGTATCATTGGCTTGTTGTGCTGCTTGAATTCCAACCACAACAGCTTCTTGTCCAATGTATAAGTGGCAAAATCCGCCAATTAAACCCATTCCATAAAGCTGTCCAGCTTTTTCTTCAAAGCGACGCAAAAGGAGCATGTCCTCATAAAACTTTAAATATTGCTCTTTAGATAGAGCCTCTCTTTTTTTCGTCATCGTCTTTATATACCCTTGCTGTTAATTGGTACTTATAAGTTTCTTCAAAACTTACCTAGCCTTTACATACTTTACAAACAAAAAAATAACAATTTGATAAAAACATTATCTCATACTCTCTTCTTTTTTCGTTAAAACGAGAATTTGCCAGTCTTGATAAGCCTTCTCATAAATCAAGTCAGCGCCATGCTTTATATGTGCATTTAACACATCTTCTTTTTGGTTAACTAAAAGCCCTGCCAAAATCAAATGGCCACCAACGGCTAGTTTTTTCATTGCCGCTTCAGCCATCAAACAAAGAGGATTCGCCAAAATATTTGCAAAAATCAGATCAAAGGCCTTGTGATCCTCTACTTCTTTTGTATTATATCCATCACCACAAAAAGCTGCAACACGTTTATTCAATTGATTTTTTTCTAAATTAAATTGGCTGACTGTCACAGCTTCCGGATCATTGTCAACAACAAGAATATCAGTCACATCAGGATAAAGTTTCGCTGCTGCCATACCCAGAATTGCTGTACCACAGCCCATATCAAGAATAGAAGCTGGGGTGATTTTATCTTTCATAGCCAACAGCGCTTCAAGACATCCTCGTGTTGTGAAATGCTCACCCGAACCAAAGGCTGTTGCTGCATCTAATTGTAAAGCGTGAAACCCTGCAGGTGGCGCCTCTGCAATATGAGAGCCATAGATGTAAAATTGATCGCCAATGGTGAGTGGTGGGAAGCCTTCGTATGATTTTTTAAGCCAATCCTCATCAGCAATTTCTTCAAGGGATAACGCAAAAGGTTCATCAGTTGACCTTTGCAAGGGCAACATATTTTGGATATCTTCTAAATCAGGCTTTTCCTCAAAGAAAATCTGAACGCCCCATTTTTCAATCGATTCATCAATTTCCAAAAGGCTATAAGTTGGAAAAACCTCATCCAACATTGACTCAACACGTAAGAGATCAGACACATCTAGCTCAAACGAAACTTTATACTTCAGAATATTTTCTTCCACAATTCACCTAAATCAAAGACCTGCAGCTTCAGCCACAACTAAAAAACCAGACATAACCTTTTTCTCGCCTGCTTTATCAAAAAGAACAGTTACTTTATCACTTTCCACAAAAGAAACAACCCCATATCCAAATTTTTGATGAAAAACCCTAACGCCTTTCTCAAAAATTGAACTTGCCGTAAAATCATCAGCAGGTTCGCTCATATACCGATTTTTCTTTTCGAGAGATAAAGGCGGCTTATCAATCATCTGATTTTTGTAATATGACTGCTGAGACCATTTTTGCTGCACTTGATAATTAGATTGCGATTGCGTTCGCTTGATAACAACAGCACTCGCCGATAATTCTTTTAAAAACCGTGACGGCAGCATCGCATCCCATGTTCCATACATGCGCCGATTCTTAACATGTGAAATAATCAAACGCTCCCTTGCCCTTGTCATCCCAACATAGGCAAGGCGTCTTTCCTCTTCAAGGCCTTGAACGCCATTATCTTCCATTGCTTTTGGATTTGGGAATACACCCTCCTCCCAGCCTGGCAAGAAAACAACATTAAACTCAAGCCCTTTCGCTGCATGTAAAGTCATGAAAGTAACAAGATTCTGCTCAGTTTGGCTTGCATTATCCATCACGAGAGAAATATGCTCCAAAAAGCTCTGCATCGTTTCAAATTCGCCAATCGCATTGATTAACTCATTTAAATTCTCAAGACGACCTGGCGCTTCAGGGCTTTTATCTTGTCGCCACATCTCAATATAACCAGAGTCTTTTAAAATTGACTGCACAACATCTACATGCTTCGTATGAGCTAAAGAGTCACGGCATTTTTTGATATTATTGACAAATTCAAAAAGAGTTTGCTTCATTTTGGGTTTAAATTCATCCGTTCCCAACAGACGATCCGTCGCCTCCAACAGGGAAATTTGCTCACTACGCGCAACATGATGAATCAATTGAAGCGTTGAAGGACCAATGCCTCGCTTTGGCGTGTTAATGATGCGCTCAAATGCAAGATCATCCTGAGGTTGTACAATCAGACGAAAATAAGCAATCGCATCTCGAATCTCAAGCCTTTCATAGAATCTTAAACCACCGATTACTTTATATGGCAATCCAACGGCCAGAAACCGTTCTTCAAATTCACGTGTTTGATAACCAGCACGAACCAAAACAGCAATCTCAGATAACGAAACGCCTTTTCTCTGGAGCTTATCAATCTCAAGAGCAATAAGACGCGCCTCTTCTTGCCCATCCCAAAAAGAATGAACCTCAACTGGCAGGCCTTTATCTGATTCTGTCCAAAGCGTTTTGCCCAATCTAGATTTGTTTTTCTCAATCAATGTGCCCGCACATGAGAGAATATGTCCTGTGGAGCGATAATTTTGCTCAAGACGAATAATTGTAGCACCAGGAAAATCAGCCTCAAACCGTAGAATATTATCAACTTGAGCACCGCGCCATCCATAAATGGATTGATCATCATCGCCAACACAACACAAATTTTTATGATGCTGCGCCAAATACCGAAGCCACAAATATTGAGCAACGTTTGTATCTTGATATTCATCAACCAGAATATATTTAAACCGATGTTGGTATTGCTCAAGAATCTCAGAATGATTCTTAAAAATCTGAATCACGTGCAGCAAAAGATCACCAAAGTCACAAAGATTTGATGCTTTCAGGCGCTCTTGATAAAGACTGTAGATTCTTTTCATCTTGCCTTCAACCAAAAATCGCTTTGCATCCGATCCGATTTGTTCTGGCAAAAGAGCTCTATTCTTAAAATAATCTATGGTTGATTTGACCATACGCGGCGGCCATTTTTTCTCATCCACCTCTTCATCTTTCAGAATCTGCTTAATCAAACGCAACTGATCATCATCGTCCAAGATATTGAAATTCGACTGCAAACCAATTTTTTCTGCATGAACACGCAAAATACGCACTGCAATCGCATGGAAAGTTCCAATCCACCAGCCTTCCGTCTGATGCCCTAAAAGCATGTTAACACGTTCATGCATTTCAGCTGCGGCTTTATTGGTAAATGTCACGGCCAGAATTTCATGCGGAGAGGCTTTTCCTGTATTCAGCAAATGAACAATACGTGTCGTGAGAACTCTAGTTTTCCCTGTGCCGGCACCAGCCAAAACCAAGACAGACCCATCCGTTAAAAGAACAGCTTCTTTTTGTCTCTCATTCAGCAAGTCCAAGTACGACAAGGGGGATGACACTGGAACCTCTTGATTTTCTTCAATTTCAATATTGTATGCATATTCATTCATACCCTTTTATAACACCTTTTTTCAAAAAGCAAAATTCAATTTCATCCTTTTTTTTAGAGAGAGGAGTTGCTATGATAGAAAACAATAAAAATAAAGGCAAATAAGATGAGCAAAAAAACACATTACAAAAACAATCTTAAAAGCGATGTTGCTTGCTTAATCAAAGCCGCTCAAAGAAAAGGATTCTGGGGAAAGCTTAGAGGCTATTTTCTGGCAGGAATCCTGATCACCGCCCCTATTTCTTTGACCATATATCTCGGTTGGATTTTTATCGATTTTATGGATACAAAAGTCTCAGGCATTTTACCCGATAAATACAATCCTGAAACCTACCTCCCTTTTAGCGTTCCAGGCCTTGGCTTTTTAATCTTTCTGATCGTTATCACACTTATTGGAGCACTGACAGCTGGCTTTGTTGGTCGATATTTTATCAACCTTAGTGAACGTATCGTCACAAGAATGCCGATCCTGAGATCAATTTACGCCGCGATCAAGCAAATTTTTGAAACAATCCTCTCAACGCAATCGAGCGCCTTTCGTGAAGTGGTTCTGTTTCAATATCCACGACCAGGAATCTGGTCATTAGGCTTCATTACGGGCCTGACTGAAGGTGAAATTCAAGATCTGACAGAAGATGAAGTCCTCAATGTTTTTCTGCCAACAACGCCAAATCCAACTTCTGGATTTCTTCTTTTCATTCCTAAAAATGATCTGCTCTTTCTTGAAATGTCCGTTGAAGATGGCATTAAAATGGTTGTATCTGGAGGAATTTTGACACCTAAGAAATTAAAGGAAAAGTCAATAGAAACAAAAAATTACGCATAATACTTAAGAAAAGAGATTACGAGTACATACGCCTTACTGCTTCTGCACGACCACTCTCATCTAGCTCCTCTTGTTTATGCGCATTTTTTAACCGAGCGTGCCTTGACAATAATTCATTCTGAACTCTCTTTATTGCAGCAAATTCTTGCATTCTTGGAAGCAATTTCAAATTCAATGTCGTTTTATCAACACCTTCACCACCCTCTTTTATATTTTCCTCTTCAAGCTGGTCAAATATTTTCTTTGTAATTTGCATTAATTTTTCTTCGAGCAAGACAATATTTAAATAGGTGAATGACAATGGTAAAGGAACAGATGAATTTAGAAAATAATCAATCAACATAACAACATGCGATTGACTTTCAAACTCAACATTAAAGTGAGAATTCACATATCTGATTGAATCACTCATCTTCATAAACTCACTTTGAAGAGTCTCAACGGCCCTCTCTTTTATATTCTGTTCTGGATTTTCAAGATTGGCAATTGCTGTGATGACTTTTTCGGCCGATACTGAAAACAGGACAATAGATATTCACCTTGTGGTGTTATGGTTACCTTAGAAAAACAAGGATGTCTTTCCAAGAAAACAGCCGCCTCCATCTCTTCTTGATGAGGGTAATTCAGTTGATCAAAAACATATTTAGGGATAGGTTGAATAATTAAAGAGCTAGCATTTACAGCATGTTGCGATAAACTTTGGTTTGGTAAGGGCATGAACCGCTCCTTCACGTTATTATTCAACCATCTGAATTAAAAGAATAAATTGACTTTTAGTTTGAAAAGCTTTATTCTGTACTCTCCTACTCTTTAGGCTAGATTAAAAAAATTACGAATCAATTAAGATGATCGTTTAAATTCATTACTTTATTAATCATAAGCAAAGACTGGAAATCCATCATAAAGAGCCCTCTAAACGCGGGGCTTGATGGTTTTATTTTAAAATTTTAAAAACTATGTTATGATATTGGCAGAAAACCGACTTGATAATATAAGTAAACAGAAAGAAGACACTACCGTGACTATGAATAAAGATCATTTTTCAAAAAAGAAGAAATCTCACAAACAACAATCTCATATTAAATCCTTTGATTTAAAAACAACACCCCACAAAAAATTTACACCTCCAGCTGATGAAAACTGGTTTGTTTCCCTTGGTGGATCTGGTGAAATTGGAACCAACTTAAACTTCTATGGCCATGACGGAAAATGGCTAATGGTTGATTTTGGTATTTCATTCGGTAATGACATGACACCAGGTGTTGATGTGATTATGCCAGACATTTCATTTGCTGCCGAACATAAGCGCGACATTGAAGCGCTGATCGTCACACATGCACATGAAGATCACTGCGGTGCTATCCCTTATTTGTGGCAAAAACTAAAATGCCCAATTTATTGCACCCCTTTTACAGCAGAAATTGTCAAAGCAAAAATGCAAGAATCTGGTGTTAATTTAGAAAACAACTTACATGTTGTCCCCCTTGATTCTGAAATTGAACTCGGACAATTTAAAGTTCATTTCATTAGCATGACACACTCAATCCCTGAATCATGTGCTTTATTTATCCAAACAAAAGCCGGAAACGTTGTTCATACTGGTGACTGGCGTGTAGATGAAAACCCAATTGTTGGCCGTAAAACAAACGTTCCATTCTTAAAACAAATTGGCGAACAAGGTGTTGATGTAATGGTTTGCGATTCAACAAATGCAAACGTAAAGTCAGTTGACGGATCAGAACTTGAAGTTGAGGCCACCTTACGCCGTATCTTTAAAGATTATAAGCACCGTGTTTTAGTCACTTGCTTTGCCTCAAACATTGGCCGTGTTGTTAGCGTTGCGCGTGCAGCTCATGAGCAAAACAGAAAAGTGGCTCTTGTTGGTCGATCACTCTGGCGCATGACTGGTGCTGCTAAAGAGACAGGCTATCTTGCCGGGATTGATAATTTCATTTCAGAAACTGATATGAGAAACTATGCCGACGATGAACTCGTTCTTATCTGCACAGGTAGCCAAGGCGAAGCACGTGCTGCCATGTCTAAGATTGCTAGAGGCGAACATCAACACGTACGCATTAAGCCATCAGACTTAGTCCTTTTCTCATCACGTGAAATTCCAGGAAATGAATTAGCGCTCAATCGCGTGAAAAACAACCTGAGTCAGTTAAATGTGAAATATATGACAGCCGATGACGAAATGATTCACGTTTCTGGTCACCCAGCACAAGATCAATTATTACAGCTTTACCAATGGGTTAAGCCAAAAATATCTGTGCCTGTTCACGGTGAAGTCATGCATCAAACAGCCCATGCTGAAATTGCACATGCAGCCAATGCAAAACAAGTTGTAATTCCTGACAATGGTGATTTGTTCAGCTTTAAAGATGGCGCTGCTCATTTGATTGATAAAATCAAAACAGGTAAATATGCATTGCAAGGTGATAAGGTTGTTGCTTTTGATGAAGATGTCATTCGCGATCGTTTCAGAATGATGAATTCTGGCCTTGTGATGATTACACTTGTGCTCGACGAAAATGGAGAAGTTGTCTCTGATCCTGTTGTCAGCACCATGGGTATTTTCGATGAAAGCGACTACGATATTGGACGCGTTGATGAAATTATCTATGATACTCTTGGATCAATGAACCCTTCTCAAATCGAACAAGATGCTCTGATTGAAGAAATGATTGGCCCAAAAGTCAAAAGATACTTCTCATCTCGTTATGGTATGAAACCAAACCTCAAACTCCATATTGCAAGGGTATAAAATTATGCTAAAAAGACTAAACCATGTGGCAATCGCCGTTCCTGATTCAGAACAAGCAGCAGCTCATTATGGTTTAGTCTTTGGCATGACGCCCTCTTCTGTCCAGATATTGCCTGAACATGGCGTTAAAGTTGTTTTTGTTGAAACAGAAAATATGAAGATTGAATTCATATCACCTCTTGATGACACATCCCCTATCGCGAATTTTTTAGAAAAAAACCCAAAAGGCGGCATTCACCATCTTTGTTTTGAGGTCGATGATGTCACAAAATCTCTGGCTCATCTGCAGAGCATAAACATCAATCCTGTAGGCTTTAAGGAGCCTCGTATTGGCGCTCATGGTAACCCTGTCATCTTTCTATCACCTAAAGATTTTTATGGCACATTGTTGGAACTTGAAGAAATCCCTTCGTAAGAACCTTGCCATTTATTTTTAAATATATTAAAGTTTCAGTAAGTATAATCCTTTAATCTCGAATGTCCTATGCAAAAAAATAAGAATGAGCAGACACCATGACATCCACAATTGACTTGAAAATTTTAGAGACTCTCTCTTCAAAAATTTGCCACGATCTCGTGAATCCCATCAGCGCAATCAATAATGGCGTTGAATTGCTTGAAGATAGTAGCAATGATGGAAATTTCTCAAAAGAAGCAATCAAAATGGTTGAATTTTCGGGAGATCAAGCCTCTAAACGGCTCCAAATTTTCCGTTATGCTTATGGACAGCTCTTATCCGGCACAGGCACCCCCCTTACAAAAATTGTTGAAACCATCAACTCATTTCTATCAAGCAGCCGTATTTCTGTTGAATTCCCTACCAATTTCGCAGCATCGCCCTTAATGAAAAAAGATGGCTTCTTAAGGCTTTTGATCAACGCCTTTCTCTTTTCATTCGAAATTATGCAAATCGAAGGCACAATCACTGTTCAAGATAATATTTCTGTCGATGGAGAAGCTCTCTCATTGCATATTTTTGGAAAACATAAAGACATTAATGCTGAAGTTCTTTCAGGGCTCCAAGGACGCAGCAATGCGAATGACGTATCTGTTCAATCGATCACCGCCTATCTGCTAGGATGCTATGTTCGTCAGTATGGCGCAACCATTGCTTTAGAGGTGACAGATGAAATTAACATGACCCTCAAACTGACAATGCCAGAACAAGGAGTCGTCAGCTCCACACAGCTGAACTAGCCCCCCCCTATTTGCCCTTCATAAAATTTGTTTCCTCGAGAAATTTTATTTCATCTGGTGTGCTCTTTCTGCCCAAGATCGAATTTCGATGCGGAAAGCGCCCAAATTGCACAATGACGTCTCGGTGTTCAATTGCATATTTCAACGTATACTCATCTCCCAGAGCCTCAAAAAGAGCAACAGAATAATCCTGATTTTCAATCTTTTCACTATGCTCAAAAGGAAGATATAGGAATACCCTTTGCGTAGGTAAAAGGTTCTGGTCATATTTTTTGTCTAATGCATCCCGGCTAACGCTGAGAGCCATTGGGTCTGAAGCAAAAGCTTGAGGTGTACCTCTGTACATATTTCTTGGGAATTGATCGAGCAAAATGACTAAGGCCAAACTTCCTTTTGGTGTTTCTGAAAGCGCATTTAATTTACCTGCAACAGCTTCAACATAGATGGATTCAAATTGTGTTTTGACCTGTTGATCAAACTCAGGTGAGCTTTGAAACCAAAAATCTTGAAAATGACCATAGGTGTCCGATTCAGGATCTCCGAACCAGAAGTTTAGTATGGATGATATAATCAATTGAGATGACATTACTTTCCCTTTTTTTTGCTAATAGCTTTCTGAGGAAAATGGCGTGCCCGAAGGGATTCGAACCCCTGACCCACAGCTTAGAAGGCTGTTGCTCTATCCGGCTGAGCTACGGGCACGTAATGAAACATTTTATAGCAATCGTCTCATGTGATTTTATAGCTCATTTGACAAGAAAATCCAAGCTCTTTTTTTGAAAAAAAGAATAATAATATCTCGGCAGATCACAGAATAATACTCAAACGAGAGTTATAAACTCATCATGACTGTATTGATTTTAGAAAGAGGGTTTTTAAAAGTGGTCGGGGCGCCCAGATTCGAACTGGGGGCCCCCTGTACCCAAAACAGGTGCGCTGACCAGGCTGCGCTACGCCCCGACATATGCTTTTAATTTAAAGACGAAGGATAAAATTTCTTTTAACCCCTCTTAAAAATTTTAAAGCCATTTTTTAACTTACTTGTATTTCTAACCCATCCAGACGAATTTATCAAGTCTCTTTTTTGAAATTAGAGAACTTTTTTTATGAGCTTTAAAATAATCGAGCATTTAGAACGAGATCACCAGCCTTCAAATGATTTTTATCAGCACCTCCGCCCTTGATTTCCAGTACTCCCATCACCGGAACATCTGATGAAATCTCTTCAATTGACAAAGGCGTCACATTTTTTTGTATTTTCACAATGCGGCCATTTTCAGCAATAAAGAGCATGTCTAATGGAATAATCGTATCTTTCATCCACATTGACACAACTTTTGCAGGATCAAATGAAAAAAGCATCGCTTGATCATCTTCAACCTTATCAACAAAACTAAGACCTGAAGCAAGTTCATCAGGTGTCGAAGCAATTGCACCTTTAAAAATCACACGCCTATGATCCTGAGTGATGACCATAATTGTATGATCATAATTAATCTGTCTTTTTGTTGGCTTTAAAGGTTGCTGGGTGGCTTCTACTAAAAAAATGTGTGATCCTGTCGCAAAATGCGATACTACAATACCCACAAGACCTAAGAAGAGCGTTACAAGGATATATTTTTTTATATTCATCTGTGTCATCCTTTCTTATAGCATGCTCAGAGTAAATTTTTGTTAAATGAAGAAGATATAACTGAGTAACACGAAGAGCGGCAGCAACGTAATGCAAGCAATGAACATATATGAGAAAAAGCCAGGCATCTTGATGCCATTATGTTCAGCAATTGATTTCACCATAAAGTTTGGCGCATTTCCTATATAAGTCATGGCTCCCATAAAGACAGCACCTGCTGAAATAGCAACCAATGTCTGAGATAAAGTTGTCATAAGCTCTGTCACATGTGCATTGGTTGCATTAAAAAACACTAAATAAGTCGGTGCATTATCTAAGAAACTTGATAAAGTGCCCGTGAGCCAAAAGTACATTAATGGATCCGGCTCACCATTCCGATTCACAAGAGCAATCAGAGAATGAAAGGCCCCCTTCTCTCCTGCTTTTAACATAGCAAGAACAGGGATAATTGTCATGAAGATCCCAAAGAAAATTTTTGCAACCTCAAGCAAAGGCTCCCAATTAAAATCATTCAAACGATGTGTTTCTTCATGTGTGATCCAAAGCGAGAAAAGCGCAATCAAAATCATACCACCATTCACAACCATTTGCGTGTAAGTAAACATCACATCAAAAATCATCACACCTTGATCTGTCTGATATTTCCCCCCCAAAAAGAGCAACAGAATGATTGCAACCAGCGGGATAAAGTTCCATTTCCCTTCAACATAAAAAAGCTTGGTATCTTGGTGAAACTTTTTTGGATGATCATCTTCTTTTGAGAAAAAGTATGTATCAACAATAAAAAAGATCACCAACACTGAAAACACCATAAATAGCATCGGCTTTAGGAGATGACTTGTTGGCCAGAAAAATGATACCCCTTGCAAATATCCAAGAAAGAGTGGTGGATCACCAATTGGCGTCAAAGATCCACCGATATTTGAAATCAAAAATATAAAAAACACAATAACATGAACCTTATGATTTCTATATTGATTCGCCTTAATAAAGGGTCGAATCAGTAAAATCGATGCCCCTGTTGTTCCCATAATACTTGCCAAAAAGGATCCAAACATCAAAAGAGCCGTATTGATTATAGGTGTTCCTACAAAATTTCCAACAATTCGAATGCCTCCTGTCACTGTAAAAAGAGCAAACAACAAAATAATAAAGGGCAGATAATCATGTAAAAAAGTTGCCAAAATATGGTGCGTTACAATATGTGCCTCTATTATAAAATAAGCAGGCATCACAAAACAAAGAGCCCATGCTAAGGCGATTTTACCGTAATGATGATGCCAGATTTTTGGTGCAAACAATGGAAACAAACCAATTGAAAGTAAAATCCCTGCAAAAGGGATACCCCATAATAATCCCATCGTCTCGACTGGAAAAGCAAATTGATGCATCTTATTCCTTTATTATTATTTTTATCCGAAAGAGCCCACTTTTGTCACCCCCGCCTTCCCCCTACGCCAAGGCTTCGGAGCGACAGGTCGCAGGAATAACAACTATCTAGATTAAACCACTATTCGAGGAATATTCTATGCTGTATTTGAAGGAATGATCAATCAAAAAGAGACGAAACGGATTCTTCCAGAGAAATACGCTTAATTGCCTCAGAGAGCAATGATGCAATTGAAATATGCCGAATGGAATTAGATTCAGCAATCGCTTGGTTTGGCTCAATACTATTTGTTACAACCAATTCGTCCAATGGAGATTTTGTAATTCTTTCCAGCGCCGGACCAGATAAAACACCGTGTGTCGCATAAGCAATCACACTTAAAGCACCAGCCTCTTTCAAAGCTTTTGCAGCATTGCACAGAGTTCCTGCACTATCAACGATATCATCAATAATCAAACATTTTCTGTCTTGAACATCACCAATGATATTCATTACTTCTGAATGACCTGGTTGCTCACGTCTTTTATCGATGATTGCAAGATCAGCGTTCAGTCTTTTTGCAAGACCACGTGCACGAACAACACCGCCCACATCAGGCGATACAATCACTAAATTCTCATTGCCATATTTTTTTTCAATGTCCTTTGCAAAAACAGGTGATGCAAAAAGATTATCCACAGGGATATCAAAAAAACCTTGGATTTGGCCTGCATGTAGATCAAGCGTTAAAACACGATCGGCACCTGCAATGGTAATCAAATTTGCAACAAGTTTTGCAGAAATAGGTGTTCTTGGACCTGTCTTACGATCTTGCCTTGCATAGCCGAAATAGGGAATAACTGCCGTGATCCTTTTGGCAGATCCCCGTTTTAAAGCATCTATCGCAATCAAAAGCTCCATCAAATGATCATTTGCTGGATAAGATGTAGATTGGATGATAAAAACATCCTCTCCACGTACATTTTCATGAATTTCAACAAAGATTTCCATATCGGCAAAGCGGCGAATTGTTGCAAGCGTCAGCGGAATATTCAGCTGTTCACTAATTGAACGTGCAAGAGAGAGATTACTATTACAGGAAAGAATTTTCATTTATGATCCAATGGTAAGAAAGAAGCAACAGAGAGATAAAAACATACTAACAGATTGATAGCAAAGAGCCAAGCTTCTGTAAATATATTTTTGAAACGTCTATCGATCCTTTATATCGCCTTCCGTTCAAAATTATGAATCGCATGAATGTGTCTGACTGTACCACTTTTCGACCGCATAATGATGGAATGAGTCTCAGCACCTGTTGGCCAGCGACGTACGCCTTTGAGCATTGATCCATCTGTTACACCCGTTGCTGCAAACATCACATTGCCTTTAGCCAAGTCCAACAATTCATACTTACGATTCAAATCTTGAATACCCCAACGCTCTGCTCTTTTACGCTCATCATCATTGCGGAATAAAAGCCTTCCTTGCATAAAACCACCAACACATCTAAGCGCAGCTGCCGCCAAAACACCCTCAGGTGCACCACCTGTTCCCAAATAAAGATCAACACCAGATAAAGGATTTGTTGTTGCAATCACACCACTCACATCACCATCAGAGATCAGCATAATCCGAGCCCCTGCCTCTCTCACACGCGCAATCAGCTCTTCATGACGCGGGCGATCCAATATGCAAACCAACAGATCATCAACATTTCCTTTTTTGGCCTTAGCAAGGTTTCTAATATTCTCAAGAGGTGTTTGATCCAGATCAACAACACCAGAAGCAATACCAGGACCTACAGCAATTTTATCCATATAAACATCTGGTGCATTTAAAAATCCGCCTTCTTCAGCCATTGCAATGACAGCAAGCGCATTTTGACCACCTTTTGCCGTAATGGTTGTGCCTTCCAGAGGATCAAGAGCAATATCAATCTTTGGACCACGACCTGATCCAACTTTCTCACCAATATAAAGCATAGGCGCTTCATCGCGCTCGCCCTCACCAATAACCACTGTTCCATCAATCTCGAGAGATTGAAGTGTTCTGCGCATTGCATCAACAGCAACTTGATCTGCTTTTTTCTCATCACCACGACCAACTTCAAGCGATGCTGATAAAGCCGCAGCCTCTGTCACACGAACCGCTTCAAGCGCTAAATTTCGTTCTAATACATTTGAAAAAGTTACGCCGTGCATGTGTGTCTCCTATATGCTTTTTTGTTTATTATCGTGTAAATACTTTGAGTTCATTATCTTGCATCCGGTCAAGGGATGGGAAATAAGATTCATCTAGCTGATCGCTATATCCATAGAAAATACGATCAGAGCGAATGCCTGAGGATAATAAAAGTCTCACCACTCTTTTCAATCTTTTTTGACCTAAAGTATCAAATCCCAGAAGGCTTTCATTCCTTTTGGCAACAACGACGATCTTATGGTCTTGTCTTTGGACATTTTTGCCAAATTTTAGAACCTGCTGTTCTTGATTCGGCAGAAAATCAAATTCATCTCCCTCAAAGACAACTGTATCGGCAAGCAAAAAATGCTTTGTCACCTTTTTCACATTCACAAGAGAAAAAGGCCCCCTGTTTTCAGACTTGCTTTGAGCATATTGAGACGCAATTTCAATAGATTGATCAGTCTTATTCTTAGAATCAAAATCATCTGTATCGTCAAAAAAAACACGCTCAGGCACATCGCCTAAATTTGGGAAAGATTTCTGTGCATTTGCTTCATGACGTGCTTTCATTTCACCACTTTGAATTTGATAATCCTCTACACCATCACTTAAGTGATTAAAATCACAAGCTGACAGAGTCAATAAAGCAATGAGAGTCCCGAAAATTTGACCCTTTATAAAACTATTTGATTTAAAAACCGTCACTCTTTTCTCCTCTTTGTAGAGTCAATTCTACATCATGCTAAAATAAAAACGTTGATAATGATAGAAGATTGTTAATTGGCATTATAGTATACCTAGCCATTTCCAGTAAGTTAATGAAAAGACAAAACTCAGCACATACACAACAATTGTCAGAGCAATACCTACTCTCATAAAATCTTTAATCGTAAAGCTTTCAGTACCATAAGCAACCATACTTTGAGGGCTATTCACAGGTAAAATGAAACCAAGACTAATAAAGAATTGCATAAGCAACGTTACGCC